>JAACFD010000131.1 GCA_009937555.1 Chlamydiales bacterium
AGGTCATAAGGGAAGAACTGCTTACTATTATTTAGCAGGCGTTATGTTTGTGGTATTTGCGTTTTTTGATTCAAGTAAAGCTCTATTAGTAATGGAAGTGTCAGGAGGTTGTCTTTTATTGATCAATCTTACAGGGTTTTATTTGCTAAGAAAAGAAATAGTGTTTAAGGTTCCTAGAAACTTTTCTTAGGGTAATAGTTTTTTTAGTAAATAAGTATGAATAAGTAACTAGAACAAGAGACTTTATTTTGGGGATAGCAAATTATTTTACACTCGTCCGTATTTTCCTTAGTCCAATTTTTTTATTGGTCTATTTAAAGCATGCGGTTTTAGGGATTTCAACAATAGCTCTTCCCTATGTTTTATTAGTATTACTCCTTATCTCAGAACTATCCGATGCTTTTGATGGTTATATTGCACGTAAGTTAGATCAAGTCACAGATTTAGGAAAAGTTTTTGACCCTATGGCGGATAGCATCTCTCGTATATCTGTATTTTTAACCTTTACGATGAGGCCAGTACAACTGCCTATGTTGCTTGTTTTTGTATTTATCTACAGAGACTCTGTGATATCTACTTTAAGAACTATTTGTGCTATTAGAGGGCATACCTTAGCGGCAAGAGCTAGCGGAAAAATAAAAGCTGTCATTCAGGCTTTAGCTAGCTTTTTTGTTATTTTCTTAATGATTTTACATGCGCATGGCTATATTGAAATTATAACATTGAAGCAGTATAGCTTGTATGCTGTCAGTATTGCGGCTATCTATGCTGTTATTTCAGGTGTTGAGTATTTTTATGCAAATAGAGAGCATATAAAAAAAATGCTCTCACAGCCTAGGTTTAAGAAAAATAATCAGCTTTAATCTATCTAGCTTAAACTTGATATCATACTTAGAGTATTAAGGGCTGATATTCCATCTAGAGCATCAATAAAGGTGAACTTATCGGATCTGCCTTGTTTTACCCTGCTTTTTTTACCTGAACGACCTTGAACAGCTGCCTTGAATTTTGACCTTGTTTTTTTGCGGCCATGAGTAAAAAGCGCTTTTTTTAGACCATCAACAAAGCCTTCACCTTTATTTAAAGCCTCGTATAATGTGCCTGGATCTTTACCATCTCTGCTCATAGAAGCTTCTTGGATACCACCTATTTTCCCTTCTATGTTTGCTATATCTTTTTCTAGTTGCTCGATATGTGTAGCTAGATTTTTAAACCATTCAGGAAGGTCAGCATAAGAGCTTTTAATTTTTCCAGACTTTTCTTTAAGAGGGCGGATAATAGTTTCTTGTATTTCTATAAGCTTATTACGATGTGCTTCAAGAGGGTTGAAGTTTCCATCCATCATAAATTCCCTAGGTATTTTTCCTTCTTGATTTTGGCTTTCTCGAATAATTTGATAAGCTTTCTCTACAGCCTGATCTATTGAAGCAATATCAGCTTGATAGGGTGCAACGAGCCTTGCAAGCTCAGAGTCATATTTTGACTTTTCAGTTTCAATTGTCCTATTGAATCTTTCTATTTGCTTGTTATAAAGGGCTCTGCCGCTATAATCATCACCGGCAGGTTTTAGAACTCTTTCTTTTATATCTCTTATCTCTTGTAGCCTTTTTGATATGTCATTCACGCAAATTAGCGTATTATAGGTTTTTGTATCTCTCTCTCCCTCAGATATGATTTCTGAGAATGATGCATGAGGTCCTTCACTGCGCTCTAAGAAATTTTCACTGTCAAATGCCTCTTCAAAGGGAGTAAATGCTTGTAGGCGTTCATTTAACTTTGTTAATATTTTCCCTTGAGGAGAACCTTTTGTCACTTTACTCATATGTTGCTTAACAACTACTTGCAGTTCTCTAAACCTGGAGATAGCCTCCTTTCTGTCACCTTTACTCTTATACCTTATTGCAATTTCTTGGAGTTCGTGATAGAGCTGTTCTATAACTGGCCTATCTGCAACTAGTTTTACTTCCTCTGCAGGAGGGTTTCCATGAAACGCTATTATATATGCTTGAGCAGCACTTTTTTCTTCTTCTGTGGGCAGGTTTTTTGGGTCTATTAACTCACCTTCTTCAGTAAATTTTTCTAGATATGAAAGCAAGGTTTCATTACGGGTTTCTATATCTTCAAAGCATTGAGGTAATAAGTTGGCGTTTAGGGAACTTAGATTCACTGCTGCGTCTTGCGCGTTAGCTATTCTATCCTCGGGGATAAGTTCAGATAGGGGAGAGGGGTTTTCAGCGGCACCTAAATCGACTTGCATCATGCCGTAAGGACTAAGTCCAGCTTCTTTATCACATAAATTTACAGTGCTTAGTCTAGAGGCAGTGTCTCTCATAAGATCTGTATTTCTATCTAAAAAGGTATCTAAGAAAAATTGTTGAGCTTGACAGCCGGCAATCCAGTGCTGAGCTCTTTTCACATCTTTTTTATCTAAAGCCCCTTTTTCAAAAGGGAATCTTCTCATATTTTTTACATAGCTGCTTAATCCACGCTTTTTCTGATCTATTTTTGTAGAAAGTTCCGGGAGAATGCTAACTTTTATATCTCCCTTAATGTCGGTAGTAATTTCATCCAGTAAGCCAGCTCTTTGATCAGAACTTTGGAGGACTTTTAGAAGCTCTGCCTTATGCTTTCCAATAAACTCAGCAGCGGTTAAGCCATAATCCTCTCTGTCATCACCTTTTCCCACTAGCTTTTTAAGCTTTTCTTTAGTGGCTGCATTGGGCCCTTTTTCTGTGCCAAATATGCCTAAGTAAAAGCTTTTCATTTCTTCTACAAAAATGTCAGCTTCTTCTTCAGTGATGCTGTCCTTACCTTTAACGCTTTCGAGCTCTTTTTCAAAATTCTGTACTAAACTTGTTTTCTCTCTATACTCAACCTCTAGTTTTCTCAGACTTTTAAGTTTGCTGCTTGAGTACCTTCCAAAAGGACCTTTAGTAGCAGTTCTTTTATGGGAAGATGTTAAAGAATCTTCTTTAGCAAGCTTTTCAAGGTCTTGGTAGCGCTCTTCTAATCTTTCAGGTAGAAGGATTTCTCTGCTAAGACCTGAGGTTCTTTCTCTAATTTCTTCCTCAGGTGCGTCTAAAAGTTTTCTTAAACTTCTAGTTTTTTCGCTGATATTTGCACGTAGCTCTTGTACGCGAGTATCATATGTAGCTATTGCTTCAGGGCCTTGAGAAGTGATTTCATAAAGTTCTTGCTGTAGAGCTCCTATTGAAGTGCGAAGTTCTCTCGCTTTAGCAAAGCTAATTTCTATATCCGAGAATTCAGGGTTGCCTTGATCTAGTTCGTCTACAGTAGCAAAAGAATTATGCTTAGGAGGGTACTTTAGCTTAGGAGCATTTTCTACCGCATGACCATCATCATCTTTTGCTACTTGCTTATTTAAACTGTTAGTAAGGGCGCAGAGTTTAAGGTATATTTTCTCCATTTCTCCTTCACGACGCCCTATGTGATCAAGAACCGCAGCGTTGGGGTCAGGGTAAGTGCCGTATCTTGTTCGCTGGGCAGCGAGTTCGTGCCAATTAGGGTGAGCGGCTAAACGGTATTCTTCTAGTGTTTTGTCATATTCCTTTTTTAGTGCTGCAATGATGCGCCCACGCTTGGTTGTCGGGTTTTGAGGAGTAGAAACTTGAGCTCTTATAGCTTCTTCAATCTGGTCATTAGCATACTCTCTTCTTAGCTCTAGTAATGTAATAGCCTCTTCAGGAGAGCTTTTTTGCATAACAGCTTTTAAGACTTTTTCTAGATTGTTATAGGGTCTAAGAATGTCACGTAAAATACCTTCTCTTTTATCAAGGTTATCCCAATTAGCTTCATTTTCTAGTTGTTTATATAGCGCTTCAGGCTTAGGAATCCGAGCTTTTCCTAGGATAGCTGAAATAGATGCTTCAGCAGTGGATAGAGTTTCTCTTTCTTTAAAAGATATACTAGCTTCTTCTCTTTCTAATGCCGCTTTTATTGCTTCAGCCTCTTCTTCTGTAGCGTCACAAATTTGTGCGCTCATATCAGGTGTACGCTCTTCTCTTTTTATCAGTTCTACTAACTGTTCATAATTACTGTCTAAAGTTATAGCATTTAGTACTCTTTCAATAGTGGCATCAGGGTAGTGCAGTTCGCCCTTTAAAAGATCTCTTAGTGACTCTTTCCTGGAGCCTAGATCTTGTGTTGAAGTTGCTAGTGCTGTTTTTAGCGCTGTGGCAAAGTGGCCATCTTTTTCAACTTTCTCTTCAAAGGAAAGTTCCATCTCTTCAGGAGCGCTTAAGCGCCTATCATCAGAATCTATTAAGTCTTGTAAACTGCTACCTTCAGCAAGCTGCGCAAGTAGACTATCTATTGTAAGAGGGCAACAAATGTCACTAAGAGCATCTTTTATAGCGTCTTTTCTTTCCTCTAAAGTAGCTTTTTTAAATGCTTCTTTTAGTTTGTCCTCTAGACCTTCATTATCTGCTATTATATCACCAATAGAGTTTCTCCTGCGTTCAGCAAAGCTAACTTCGTAGCTGTCATCTAATGCATCCAAAAATTCACCTTTTTTGGATAAAACTTCTTCTATGCTATCTAACTTAAGGCATTCTTCTTTTAGTGCAGCAAGCTCTTCTAATTTATCTTCAGGGATGTCTGCTCTTGCAAGTAAATCGGCAAACAAGTTGTCAAATACCTCTTCTCTACGTTCAGTATCTTCCCAGTCAACATCTGAAAACCCTACCTCAAGGTCAACTTCTTCGCCTTCAGGGAGAGGGCTTAAGCTGTCTATAGCTCCAGCTATAAGCTCAATAGCTTTCTCTTCTGTTATTCCTTCAGCTGATAACTGCCCTTTGAGGCTTTGGAGCTCAGGAGTGTCTTGGTAAGCTTTGAATAACTCATTAAGGTTAGCTTTCCTCACTTCTGGGGTGTAATCGCCCCCTAAAGAGTTTGCAAATTCTGTAAGTTCATCTTGTTTAAGTACCCCTATTTGTATATCGGCGTCATGTTGAGGTGGAGTTCTCATTCCGTCTTCACCACTACCTGAGAAATGATCTTCTTCCTCGCCAGAAGAGTGGGCTGGTATTAGGGTTAAGAATTTTTTTTCCCTATTTATAAGAGTTTCAGCACCTTCTAATGTTAGTGTCGGATCAAGAAGAGCATCTTTTAGGGAATCTTTAATTGTAGAGTGTTCAAAAGCTTCAAGAAATTTATCCACAAGACTTTCTCTACTAGCTAAATCAAAGCTATCAACTAATTCAGGGTTAAGTGATAGTCTCAGCTCTTCTGGTATTTCAAAAGGATCAACAAGGCTGAGGCGTGCTCGAACATCAGGTATATCCACCTCTTCCTCATCAGCTTCAATAGTAAGTGTTCGCGGTGCTTCTATGCCTTCAATGCTGAGTTCTTCTCCAAGTTTTTTAGCTCTTTCTTCTTTTTCTCTTTTGCGAATATCAAGTTGTGTAGCATCAGCCCTATCTATATCTAAAGAAGGGTCACCAGAGTCAATAACTGCTGCTTGAGTAGGGTCAAATACATATTCAATATTTTGCTGTATATGCTCAAGGATACGACTTGCTGCATCGTGTGTGCTAGCAATGGTTCCCATCATTTCTGTAGCTTTTGTAGAAACCTTTTTGATGTCAAAAAATGTATGGCCTACAAGGTGATTTTCTTTGTTGTATTTTGTGATTTTACCATTATCAAAATTACACTCTACTGCAAGGTGAGCCTTATCTGTTAACTGCCCATTATGAGTTTCACAGACAAATACACGTACGATTCCTTTATTTTCAGAAGGGTTAAATGAACCGAATAGGCGACTTGTGTAATTAATAGCTGACTTGCCTGGTACCCAACTAGGAAGGTTAAGGCCTGGAGACTGTAGGGGGTTCTTTGGTCTTTTTCCATCGTCTATTTTAAGTTTTACAGTATTGCCACCTTCTAAAAAATTATCTCTCTGCTGCAAAATAGCATCCTCATCTATGCAGCTTGCATACTGAGTACCTAGTGCTTCAATTGTCTGAAGGGCAGAGCTAATAGATACATCGGGGTCAAAAGTAAGGTCTAAAACTTCTCTTCCAGAAAGAGTCGTGACTTTGAAAAGGTGCTTACCATCTTCAGTACG
>JAACFD010000132.1 GCA_009937555.1 Chlamydiales bacterium
ATCTTTACTTAGATATATGCCCATAAAGAGTTTTACTTTAATTTTCTGTGTGATCATGCAGGCCTCTTTGTTTTAGCTTCTCTAGAGTTTTATTTGCTAGAGGTAAAAAATCTACAGCGCTCAGTATACTTAAGTTGCCGTGATCGTCAAGTGTTTGGTGAATGAAGTTACTATTTTCCATTGGTGTATTTGCTAAGTCCTCAAGCATAGCACAGGCAAATTGATATTGTTTTTCTAGATTATCTTCTGCAGATGGTTTTTGGAAAGTATTAGGGCTAAGGGTCGCTAATAATGCCTCTAATTGATTTTCGTTTAAGTGCTTAGCATTAGCTATATCAAGTCCATTGCCAAAAAGGAAGCGCTCTAAAGGAGCGTTATCTTTTTGGGAGAAAAAATAATTGATAAAGCGATAGCCATGATAGTAACCAGCATTAGTATGAACCAAGTTTTTATGAATATTATAGGCATCAAAAGCTGCTCGGCTAGGGGCATTGCTCTCTTTGTCAAAGTTTTTAGGGCGGTAGCTATAGCGCTCTTTATCCCAAGAATAATCACAGCCAATATGGATAAAGCGCGTTGCTCCAAGCAATTTTGCAAGTATTGTTTGGGCTTCAGATACAGTGGCCATTGGGTGCTGTATCTCAAACTTTTTATTATGATCCCAAAGCTTTTGGTGCAATAAGTCTCCTCTAATATTGAAGCAGTAGGTCTTATCTTTGAAAAGTTCAAAGCTAGGAGGATAACATGAGGCCTCTAGAATAAGGCCTTTAAAGTCCTTAGTTACCTTTGAAAAAAAACGGGAAAAATCAGCAGGGTCTGCCACAGTAATAAAATCTACTTCAACATCCTGTTCCATCAACAAAGGAGCGGCCTGAATTGCAGAAAAAAGCACCCCTCCTTTTCGCTTTTTAAGATAAGGAATAGCAGCTTTTAAAGAAGGCCCTGCTCCCACGATAATAGCACTCTGGCCTTGGAATGCATTGGCAAGAGTGTCAATGCCTGGCGTCTCAATTAAGTGAGCTAGGTTGTCCAAACTCCGTTGAATAGGTAAAAAAGACCAAGGATTTTGTCTCCCTGAGAAAAAGGAGCGTTTAAGGTATTTTGTTACACAGTGCACATCGAATCGAGTAAAGCTCTCATAGCCTGGATGAGCATGAACATAAGGGCGCCATGAAGGCGAATCAAGTGTTTTGAGATGCTCTAAAAGCTCATCCATGTCACAAAAAACACTACCTTCTTTTTTACAAAGATTATGGGTGAAAATTTCTTTAAAGGGCTCATAGGTGATAACTTCAATTGAGCTGAGCTTCTTTATAGCTTTAATTAAGTAGCCTAAGCCATGGCCAAGCAAAATAAGATGACTGACTTTGTTAGCAGAGAGTTTTTTTAAGATTTCCTCTGCTTGTTTTTCAGATGATTCTAAAGGGTGGTATTGGCTGTGGATTAAGCAATTGGCTATTTTTAAACTAAACTGCTCGCTTGAGCTTTTGACGGGAATCTTCTCAATGCCCAAGCCTAAAGAAGTATGAAAAAAAGATGTTGTCATATGCCATCTAGTACATGTTTAAAATTATTTTAATACATAGTGTAAAAGCACTTTTAAATCGAGTAATTAAAATTTTATCTAGAGAAAACGAATTGAGAAATAGCTGTGAACCTTTTCTTTGCTTTAAATTAAACTAAAACTTATAATGTAAGGCATTAACTGACAATTACCTTTGGAGGATTGAAAAAATAGGTCATTTTCAACATGCGTTAAGCAGTATTAGATCAATACCATGGTCAAGATATTATGGGGAGTTTAACAAAGTATGTAACACAAAAAATGCTCGTAGAGCAGGTCTAGCAACCCTAGATTTGGCGACAAAAAATCCTTTAGGAGTGATTGCTACTGCGGCTTTAGTTATTCTAGCCTGGGAATTTAAAAAAGAGCGTAATGAGCACCAAGCAAAGCAAAAAGAAGCTGAAAGTAAATTACTAAAGCAAAAAAAACAGAATGAAGCCCAAAGCGAAACTCACCAAATTCTAGAGCGAGAGCTTCAACTACAAAAAGCAAGAGAAGTAGCTAAAGAGCAAGCAAAAACAAGAAGAATTAGTGATGATTTTGACAGATTTAAAAGAGAAAGCGCTGGTGGTGATACGGTTCCTAGGTCGGAAGCTACTCGTCTTGCAGATGAAGCTGCAGTGCAAGCAAGTCTACTAGCTAAGACAGAAGTTACTGATCG
Source organism: Chlamydiales bacterium (assembly GCA_009937555.1). GTDB lineage: Bacteria > Chlamydiota > Chlamydiia > Chlamydiales > JAACFD01 > JAACFD01. Next base: position 2,226 of record JAACFD010000132.1, read on the forward strand.
CTTATCTACAGTTTTAGGATGGGATGTGTCTCGAAATGGAGAAGCTACACTAGATGGTCTTATTGATCTAATAGAGGGATATGTTGAAGCTTATCGAGAAAATCAACTCTTGAAGCTTGGCGTATTAGAAAGACTTAACGAGCTTCTTACTAAATATGGAATTACTTCTTTAAACGATCTATCAGAGTTTGATCCAAAAGTTCTTGAAGAAAGCGTTAATGCTAGTATTTTAGAGGCAGGAGACACAGGAGCTGCTAGCGCTAGAGGAGAGCTCTCCGAAATGTTAAACTCTATTTATGATCAAGTTGCAGATGGTCGCGGTTCTAAGGATGTAAGCTTTGAACAAGTAGGCAGTGCTATTGACGCTTTAGCTCAAAGAGAATTAGAAGTAAGAGCTGCTTTAGAAAAATTAGAAAAAGAGACATTAATAGTATTGAGAAAGGAAAATCAAACTCTTAAATTAGCTAATGATGAGCTTAAAGAGCAGATCAGGTCTCTTTCAGTATCAGTTGACCCAATGTTAACCCCAAGTAAAACTCTAGCTCCTGAGCATGTTTCTAGTACAATAGACTTCAGAATTCGGGCTGCTGTTACAAAAGCTCTAGAAGATCAGGCCTTAGAACATAAAAAAGCTCTAAGAAAAGAGACTGAAGCAGCTAGGCTTATAATAGAAAAAGCTTCACAAGAAAATACAGAACTCAGAAAGAGAGTAGAAGCTGCTGAGTTAGCTAGTCAGCAAGCAAGCAGATCTATTGAAGAGAGGGCTAGAGAAAATAGAGATTTACAGGCCAGGTTTGCCTCTTTATTAGAAGAAGTAGAGAGTCACAAAGCTAAAGCTGCAAAATGGCATGAGCTGCACACTCAACTTCAACATGCTCATGCGCGTACTGTTGCTGAGGCTAGGGGAACCCCGAGAAGTGCTATGAAAGGTGGCCGAGGGCACGATCGTGGACGAACTCCTAATAGAGTTAGCTTTACACCAGGTAGAGAAGGTGAACGCAGCCATAGCCCTATAATGACACCTACTGAGATAGCAAGACAAAGGGAAGCAGAAGAAACTCTACGCTTAGAAGCATTGAAGAAAGCTTCAGCAGATGAGAGAGCTGATCATGAAGATGGCTCTGAAGATGGCTCTTCTTTGGCATCAGGAAGGCCTAAACGAAATCGTAGAGCACCACAGAAAATGACGGGCTCAATGACTCCTGGTGGCGTTCATTATGCTGTAGAAGACGCCGTTGATGTAAAGGGCAAGGGTGGCCGTGGTGGCGGCCGTGGTGGCAAAGGTGGCCGTGGTAAGAGAAAATAACACGGTTGCAATTACTATTTAGCCCTTAGTAGGGGTATTAACAGTATCCTTCAAATACTTAAAAACCTAAGAGTGCACTCGCATTCTTAGTTTTTTTTCTGCTCTTTATATTATCTTAAGTACTACTTAATCAAGGCTTTAAAGTTTTACGGTATTATTTATACTAAAAATTTTAAAACGAGAGGAATACTATGAGCTCATTTTTAAGACCACTAGTGGTATTTGGAGCAGGTGCAGTAGCTGGCTATTTTGTTTCTACTAGTCAAGCTGAGACAAAAAAAGATGAGACGATCACATCGCTTGAAGCGCAGGTCCATAATTTATATAAAGCAGCAACAGAAAGACAAAAAGAGCTAATAAGTCTACGCGAAGAAGTTAAGGTGGTAGAGCTAGCAACTGATCAGCTTGAAGGAGTAGAAGGCTCTGTAGATGAACTTGCTATTATAACACAGTTGAAGGCGGCACCAGATTCTGTAGATATTGATTCAATTAGAGATGAAATTCGCGAAGAGTTTGAAGTACAACTTGAAGAAGTGCAAAGGGAATATAATGAAGAAATCTCTGGGGTACAAGATCAGTTAAAAAATGCCCTGTTCTCACTTTCAAAAGTAAAGGGAGATTTAAGAGAGGCAAGAAAAGGTCTTGCTAAAGTAGCAGACCTAGAAGCTACTGCTGAGGCTCATACAGCACTTGTTGCTAAATATAGAGAGCTAGAAGAGCGTTTATCTTCTGTATCTGTTAAAGCTGACTCTGCAGAGGCCTCAGTGCAAGTCGATATTGGAACTTTAGAATCTGAGCAGGAAAGCTCAAGGCAAATTAAAGAAGCGCTTAGTTCTTTTGCTGCCGAGTGTGAAAAGCTATTCAAAACTCAAGTTGAGATTATTGAACAGGGCAAGCTTAAAGCTTTAGAGAGTTCTTTAGATACCTTAGCTCTTTCGGTCGATACTTTAGCAAAGCAGCTAAAGCTATTAAAAGAGCAAAAAAAGGCTTATGTAAAAAAAGCACACTTAGAGCGTCTAAAAGTAACTTTTGAGAGGAAAGTAACAGACTTAGAGCTAGCTTTAGATAGTAAAACTGAAGAGTATCGCTTACTTAGCACAAGAATGTTAGAAGTATCTGGACAGTTACGTGATGCAATTGATGAGAAAGATGAGATTATTGCTGCTATGGGAGCAAGTAGTCACACAGAGAGCTACAAACAAGAGCTACTGAGTTTAATTGAGCAAAAGCAAGAGCTAGATACTGCAAGAAAAAACTTAGTTACTTTAAAAGCTGAGAAGCTAGAACTTTTAGCAACTAATCAACGATTGACAGAAGCTTTAGATAAAAAGCAGCTTGAAATTAATAGACTAGAAGCCTTGACTCGTTCACAAGCTGAAGAAATCGTAAACTTAAAAGCTGAGAATTTAGCTATAAAAGAACAAGCAAGCCAAAGAGAAGAAGAACTTTTAGCAAGGATTACTCTTCAAGAAGAAGAGTTAGTAGAGCTAAGAGAAAGAGTTCGTATTCTTGAAGAAGGCGAAGTGGATACAACTGATGTTGATAGCTTAAGAAGAGAACTACGTTCTGCTACAGGAAAGATAGGTAAGTTAGAAAGGTATCAAGAGCGTTTAATAACTGATAGAGATAGCTGGAAACAAAAGGCGCAGCAAAAGCCTGCTGCAGCAAAATCTAGTGGAGCAAAAAAGCGTTAATATACGTGATTACCTAAGTGATCTAATAAGGCTTGAGCCGATTCAAAGGAGTAACAATTTGTTACTCCTTTTTCATTTAAAAAATCTTCAGTTTGTTTTTTCTCTTCTTCACTTGAGAGCATGTAAATGAGGTAGCTGTTTTTGTCAAAAATAGTATGTGAAGAGAAGTTGAAAAAGAAGCTAGCTTCAAAAAAGCTTTGGTTTTCATAACTTATAACTAGAGGCTCATAAAGCTTTTGAGCTTCAGCATTACTATCGATAAAAGTAGAGGGGATAAAGCTGTTTTTAGGGAATTTCCAAAAATAGTCTTCAATAAAGTTTTTAGCCTTTTCGTCCTCACAAACAACACCCAAGCATTTTCTTTGTTCCCAAAAGAAATTTGCACACTGCTTTAAAAGTTGAAGGCGCTCTTTTGAGTTTTTTAAACTTAAAGTGCAGGCTATCATGACTGTTCTCTTTCATTAGCCTTTCTAGTTATAGTGTCTAGATCAACACTTGAGGGAATAATCATCCCAAAAGAGAAAATAAATTTAATCGCATCCTCTACCTTCATGTCTAAGTAAGTAATATCTTCTCTTCTGTAAAGGAGTAGATAACCTGAGGTGGGGTTGGGGGTAGTGGGGACAAAAACAGAAATAAGGTCATGATCAGAAGAACCTTCTTTAGCGCCTTCTTTTTTAGGAGAGAGCTCTCTAGTGACAAGTGCTATACTCAATACCTTAGGTGTAGGGAAAGGAACTAAAACTACCTGCTTGAAAGACTGGCTATCTGAGTGAAAGATTGTTTTAATGATCTCTTGAGTTGCTTTGTAGAGCTGATTAATAAAGGGAATTTTATGAAGAAAGTATTCTCCAATCCCAATA
>JAACFD010000133.1 GCA_009937555.1 Chlamydiales bacterium
GAGCTTTTCACCATTTAGTATATAGTGCTGACCATCTTCACTTAGTTTTGCTGTCATGTTCATCTTTGCAGGATCAGATCCTACATCTGCTTCTGTTAGAGCAAAGGCAGATACAGCTCCTTTAGCTAGCCTTGGCAAAAACTTTTCTTTTTGCTCTTTAGTACCAAAAATCTTCAGGGGTTGTGGAGCTCCAATACTTTGGTGGGCAGATAGCCATACTGCTGTGGAACCACACCAGCTAGCCACTCTTTCCATAGCCCTACAGTAGTTAGTTACAGATAAACCTAAACCACCATAAGCTTTAGGAATTTTCATTCCAAAAGCTCCTATATCCCTTAAAGCTTGGACAGCTGAGTCTGGAAGCTCTTGCTCTTCATCCACTTTTTGTGGATCCACATTTGCTTTAAGACAAGCTTCTAATTTTTCTATGTATTCATCACCAATTTTTTTATCATCTAGTGACTGAGCAGGATAAGGGTGAAGTAAATCAAAACAAAAATTACCCTTAAAAAGCTCACCAACGAAGCTAGGTAATACCCAGTCTGCTTCTCGTGAGTCTTCAGCTAAGTCTAAAGCCTGCTGCGTTTCTTTATTTTCTGATAGCTTCATAGCAAAACCTCTTGAGGGTTAATCTTTATAAAATGTTTCGTTTGTTTCAGCCATTTTAAGTAAAAGCGAGGAAGGCTGGAAGCGATCGCCAAACTTATGACTTAGGTTATTTAAACTTAAGGTTACATAATCAATACCAAGACTGTCAGCATAGCGAAGTACACCGCCTCTAAACGGAGGAAAACCTGTACCCATAATCATAGCCATATCTAGATATTTATGATTAGCTACCACTCCCTCTTCAATACATCTTGAAGCTTCATTTACCATAATTAAGATAAGACGGTCTAAAGCTTCTTTTTGAGAGACAAAATGATGCTGAGAGTGGTTAAGCCTAAAGTTAGCCACTAACTTTTCAACTTGTGGGTTTGCTTGCTTTGTTTTGGCACTATGTTCATAAAAACCTTTCCCAGACTTTTTACCTAAAAGATTACCATCTTTGTTTAGCTCGTAAAAAAGCCCTGCTGTTTTCATGCGTTTGCCATAAGCATCTTCTAATATTTTAGCTACTTTATACCCTACGTCTAGCCCTACTTCATCTGCTAGAGCTAAAGGCCCTAAAGGCATACCATATTTTTCAGCTATCTGATCAATTAGAGCAATATCCACACCATCTTGAAGTAGGTGTACCGCTTCATTAACATATGGTATTAAAACCCTGTTCACTAAAAACCCCGCACAGTTCTTCACTACAATAGGAGTCTTTTTTAGTCGTTTTGATAGTGCTACTATACTAGCAATTGTATCTTCGGAAGTATTCTCTCCAGGAATCACTTCTACTAACGGCATCCTATTAACAGGACTAAAAAAGTGCATTCCTACAAAGCGCTCTGGCTTTTTTAAGCCAGAAGCCATTTCTGTTATAGATAGAGAAGAGGTGTTAGAGCAAATAATGCAATCATCAGCTACTTTGCTTTCTACATCTTCAAGCACTTGCTTTTTGATCCCCATATCCTCAACAATTGCTTCTACAACCACATCTTGTTGAGAAAATCCTGTTTCTTCCACTGTAGGTGCAATGCGCTGCATTTTTAAGTTAGCAGCTCTAGGAGTTGTTTTTCTAATCTTTACCAACTTATCATATATCTTTTGTGCGGACTCCATTCCTTTTGCTAATGCATCCCAGTGCAAATCTTTCAAACGTACTGAGATGTCTTTATCTGCAAAAAGCCAAGCAATGCCACCTCCCATTAAGCCTGCACCTAAAATAGCTGCGTCATCTACTTTTTTAATTTGAGGGTTTTCTTTAGACACTCCCGTATCTTTTTTTAGCTCTTCATTAGTATAGTAAAGTTGGATAAGGTTCTTACAAATTTGGCTATAGGCAAGCTTACCAAATTCTCTAGCTTCGTTTTTGAGTCCTTTTTCAAGGCTCATCCCACGCCCTTTCTTTACAGCTGCAATAGCCGCTAGAGGAGCAGGGTAAACGCCCTTTGTTTTTTGCATGATTGTCTTATTAGCTTGGCTAAAGATAAAGTTTACCCCAATAGGGTTTGTTTCAAGGAGAGTATAAAGTAGCCCCTTTGGCTTTCTCTTGTCTTTCAGTTCTCTTCTATAGGAAGGATCTAGTAAATTTCTAGCATGCTTTATAAGCTCTTCTTCAATAAAAGCGCTTGAGATATAAATATCTGCAAGACCAAGCTTGCACGCTTTATTCCCATCTATAGGCTTACCTGTTAAGATTAGGGGCAGACCTTTTTGTAGCCCGATTAAACGAGGTAAACGCTGCGTTCCCCCAAAACCAGGAATAATTCCTAAATTAACTTCTGGTAAGCCTAACTTAACTTTAGGGTTATCGCTAACAATTCTAAAATCACAGGCTAGTGCTAACTCAAGGCCGCCTCCAAGACAAGCGCCATCAATCATACAAACGGTAGGTACTTCTAAGTTGTCTAACTGGTTTAGGATATCCTGCCCTTCTGTTGCTTTAGATTCTCCATCCTCTTGAGATTCAATTTTACTGATCTCTGCTATATCAGCACCTGCAATGAAAATATCTTTCTTAGCACTTTTAATGACCAAAAGTTGCAAACGTTCTTCTGTCTCTAAACGAGTCAGAAGATTGGAAAACTCTTTCATTACATCAAAAGTTAATTTATTAACCTTCTCTCCTGGGAGGTCAAAAGTAATGGTCCCTATACCTTCATTTGATAATGTAAAGGTAAAGGCATTTTCATTTTTGTTTGAATCGTCAATCATAGGGTTTCTCGTGGGTTGCATGGTCATTTAGCTAGCCTCCAAAATAAACGATGCGCCTTGTCCTCCACCAACACAGAGAGATGCGCAACCAGTTTGTAAACCTCGTCTATTCATTTCTTTTAAAATGGTTATTACTAGCCTAATGCCAGTCATTCCTACTGGGTGACCTAATGCAATAGCTCCCCCGTTTACATTTAGCTTATGGGGATCAATATCTCCTAAAGCTTTGTTTAAGTTTAACTGCTCTTTACAAAAGCTATCAGATTCAAATGCTCTTAAATTAGCAATAACTTGAGAAGCGAAGGCCTCATTCATTTCAAAAAGATCGATATCATTTAAAGCCATACCTGATGTTTTTAACACTTTAGCTGTCGCATAGACAGGTCCTAGTCCCATTCGGGTAGGATCTAAACCAGCATATGCATAATCTTTTAGAAAGCCAAGAGGCTTTAAGCCAAGCTCTTTAGCTCTACTTTCTTTCATCACTAAAACAGCTCCTGCCCCATCGGTAACTTGACAGGCATTACCAACAGTTACAGTACCTGTTTTTCGGTTAAAATAAGGACGTAACTTTTGCAAGGCTTCCATGCTTTGGCCTTTTCTAGGCCCATCATCAGCTTTTACAACATTTTGATATTTCTTAGGGACAACCACAGGTACAAGTTCATCATCAAAAATTCCTGCTTCAAGAGCTCTTGCTGCTTTTTGATGACTCTCAAGAGCATACTTATCTTGTTCTGATCGATTAATAGAAAAGTCTCTAGAAAGGTTTTCCGCAGTCAATCCCATGATCAAACCACATACAGGATCGGTCAATCCTTCTTGAAGGCCAATAATAGGAGCTAAAAAAGGCAGTCTGAAAGAGGATAAAACAGCTAGCTTTTGACCTATTGTTTTTGCTCTCATTAGATTAGCAAACAAAGCGGTCATTTTTTTACCAAAAAGAAGCGGTATATTTGACATGGACTCTGTACCTCCACAAAGAACCACATCTGATTCACCCGCTAAAATCTTAACCGTTGCTGTTGAAAGCGCTTCCATGCCTGAGGCACAATTACGATGAACAGTTGAAGCTGGAATGCTCTCATCTAAGCCCGCTTTAAGCGCAATTACTCTAGCTATATTAGCTGCATTCGCAGGTTGAGATACGTTACCAAATACCACCTCATCAATTGTATTTTGGGGCACATCTATGCGGTACATCAATTCTTTAAGTGCAAACGCCCCTAAATCATCTGCTGGTATTTGTGCAAACTGTCCTCCTGCTTTGCACATAGGCGTTCGGACACCATCTATAATAGCGATTCTTTCTTTCATCTCTACCTTCTACTTCTTAATTTAAATAAACTTTGCTTGCCCGTCTTCAAGCTGTTTTTTGGCTACAATGTGCTCATTTACTTCAGCGTACATCTCATCAATAATGGTCTTGTATTTCCTAGCAATAGCCTTTCTTTTAATTTTCATTGTGGGCGTTAACTCTCCACCTTCGAAACTTAGCTCTTTTTTCAAGAATCTAAATTTCTTAACCTGAGAGAAGGGAGCTAGATCGCTACTATGTTTGCTGATCTCTCCCTCAATAAAATCTTTAGCCTCTGGGTTATCTAAAATTTCTCTGTCGTTATCCCCAGGAAATTTCTGCCTCATTTGTATCATATTAGGAACAATAAGAGCGGTAATATAGCTTTGTCCATTACCTATCACAATACACTGTAAAATATAAGGGCTTTTTCCAATCTTCTTTTCAATACCAACAGGCGCGACATTCTTTCCATTTGAAAGCACAAGTATTTCTTTCTTACGATCAATAATTTTGACATAGCCCTCGTTATCAATTGAGGCAATGTCTCCTGTATGCAGATAACCATCTTGTAGAACTTTAGCTGTTCTTTCTGGCATACAGTAGTAGCCCTGCATGACACTAGTACCTTTAGCTAACAGCTCTCCATCGGGAGCTAACTTAATCTTTATTCCTGGTAAAGCTCTGCCCACTGTGCCTGGGCGATAGTCATCTTTGTTGTTTATGGCAATAATTGGAGAGCATTCTGTTAAGCCATAGCCTTCTACAATGCGTAGTCCCAGTGCTTCAAAAAATAAAAGAATATGACGAGCAAATGGGGCTCCACCGCAGCCAAAATGACGCAAACGTCTTAAACCCATTTTTTGGTGTAACTTATCTAAAACTAAAAATTTAGCTACGCGATAGTTAAAGCGACGCCAAGGACTCATTCGTTTTTCTCTTAAAGCTTTATGATACTTATAACCTCTTTGAAGGGCCCAATTAAATAACTGTCTCTTAAAACCTGTAAGGTTATTTAAGAGTGATTTTTGTACTTTCTCAAAAAAGCGTGGCACTGCAATCATAACTGTCGGCTCTACTTCCCTCAAGTTCTGAGCCACTTTAGCAGTACTTTCTGCATAGGCAATAGTACCCCCAGCTTTTAGAACGCTGTAATAGCCTACTGTCCTTTCAAAGATATGCGATAAAGGTAGAATAGACATAGCTAGATCAGAACTTCTGATTAGCTCAAAAGTCAAAAAGCCTATTACATTTGAAATTAGATTGAGATGAGAAAGAACGACTCCTTTAAAAGAGCCGGTAGAACCTGAAGTGTAGACAATAGTAGCAATATCTTGCTGCTGAACAGCCTTCTGCTTTTCCTGCCATTGTATATGAACCTGTTCATCCTGGGCTTGCCCCAGATGAAGCAAATCTAAAAAGCTCATTACTTTTTCAGGAGCATTGCTAGGAACGTTAGCCATTGTGATAATTTTTTCAAGGTGAGGACACTCTGACTCAATTTCCATTACTTTTTGGTAGTGTTCACTACTTTCTAGGAAAATAATTTTTGCCTGACAGTCATTTAATATTCCTTTAATCTCATCCGCTGAAAGAGTTGGGTAGATAGGAACGGTCACATTGCCAAGAGAAATTAAGGCTAAATCACTTATTACCCATTCAGGACGGTTAGCGCAAAGCAGAGCTCCTTTTATTTTATTATCAAACCCTAGTTTGATTAAGCCCTGTGCAATACCTTGAATTTTGAGGTAAAGTTCTTGATAACTAATGCTGTGGTAGTGATCGCTTAGCTTAAAAAGTAAGGCATCTTTTGAAGGAGTTTTCTGTTTACTTTTTAAAAACATTTCAAAGATATTTTGAAATTCAGGCGATTCCATGTCTTACCTTGTAGCTTAGAACGTTAAGTAAAGAATAAAGCACATAAGAAGTTATTGCTGTATCCATTTCTGTCATAAATAAAAAAAATAAA
>JAACFD010000134.1 GCA_009937555.1 Chlamydiales bacterium
CTTTTATCTGGCTTTCTTTCTGATCGTCTTTTTAGTGGACAAAGAGGACCTGTAAACTTTGGTTTTATGTTTATGGTGACTGTTTTAGTTGCTGTCTTTTGGTGGTCTCCTATTGATTCTATTGTTCTCGATTCAACACTACTATTTTTCATAGGGATGTCTGTTTTTGGTCCTCAGATGTTGATAGGGATTGCTGTAGCTGAATTTACTCATAAAAAAGCAGCTGGAGCTGCAACAGGTATGGCTGGGCTTTTCGCTTACATTGGAGCTGCTGTAGCTGAGTACCCTCTTTCTGCTATTGCAACATCGCTAGGATGGGACTGGTTTTTTATTACAGTTCTGGTATGCTGCTTCTGCGCACTTATTTTGTTAAGCTTTCCTTTAGTAGCTTTATATGGGCTAAGAAAGAGGAAAGAAAAATTTGCTTAGTATTTAACTGGCTTATCTAGGTATTTATGACTTGGGTTCCCCTTCATTGTCACTCCCAATATTCGATTTTAGATTCCACGGCTTCTATTTCTCAGTTAGTTGAAAAAGCCAAGCAGGATAATATGCCCGGCTTAGCTCTAACTGATAATGGTAACTTATTTGGAGCGGTTGAGTTTTATAAAGCATGCGTTTCTGCTTCAATTAAACCTATTATTGGTAGCGAATTATACCTAACTCTGGGCTCGCGTTTTGATAGAAAGAAAGTGTATGGCCAGAAGAATGCATCTGCAGTAGTTTTATTAGCTAAAAATAGCGTTGGCTACAAAAATCTTTGTAAGTTGTCATCAATAGGCTATTTAGAAGGTTTTTACTATGTTCCTAGAATAGATAAGGAAGTATTGGAGCAATACTCAGAAGGGCTTATATGTCTTTCAGGCAGCACCTTTGATTCTCTTTCCTCTTTTACTGAAGAGGAAAGTTGTGAAGCTCTTGAAAAGGAAGTTTCTTGGTATCACTCAATTTTTAAAGATGACTATTATCTGGAACTGCAACGGCATAAGATGAGCCAGGCCGATATTCACAATGATGAGGTTGATCAAGAGTCCTGGCTTTTTCATAAGTATCAAGATTATACTCAGAAGCAAGAACTAACTAACGATAAGTTTTGTAAAGTAGCCCAGAAGTTAGGGGTAAAATTAGTAGCTACTAATGATAGTCGCTATCTTGAGAGAGATGAATGGAAAGCTCACGAAATTTTACTTAATGTCCAGTGTGGTGAAACATGTGAAATATGGGAAAAAGACCATCAAGGCAGACCAAAATATAGGGTTAAAAATCCCAAAAGACGCACCTATGCTTCCCATGAACTATATTTTAAGTCACAGCAGCAGATCGGTGAACTATTTAAAGATATCCCAGATTCAGTTTCTAATACCCTAGAAGTCTTAGAGAAATGTCAGCTAGAGCTTGATTTTAAGACAAAGCATTACCCTGTTTTTTACCCACCAGGTATAGAAAAAGAGCAGGTTGGTGCAGAAGAGTTAAGGGAGCAAACGGGGGATTACTTAAAAAAACTTTGCTATGAGGGCATTCCCCTGAGATACCCAGAAGACAAGCTAGCTAAAGTCAAAGAGAAATTTCCTGATAAAGATCCCATCGAAATTGTGAATGCTCGTCTTGAAGGTGAACTTGATATTATTATCTCTAAGGGACTTGCAGACTACTTATTAATTGTTTGGGACTTTATCCATTGGGCAAAAGGAGAGGGGATTCCTGTGGGTCCAGGACGAGGTAGTGGAGCTGGCTCAATTGTCTTATACTTAATTGGTGTTACAGATATAGAGCCCTTGCGCTTTGACCTCTTCTTTGAGCGTTTTATTAACCCCGAGAGACTATCTTATCCTGATATTGATGTAGATATTTGTATGAGTCAGCGCTCCAAGGTTATTGACTACACACTTGGAAAGTACGGCAAAGAGTGTGTCGCTCAGATTATTACCTTTGGCACAATGAAAGCTAAAATGGCAATCAAAGATGTTGGTAGGGTTTTAAATATTCCTCTTTCAAAGGTGAACCAGTTAGCAAAACTGATTCCTGATGACCTTAACATGACGATTGAAAAAGCACTTGAGATTGATCATGACTTGAAAGAAATGTGTCAGAGTGATGATGAATCAAAACGTGTTATTGATCTTGGGCGTAAAGTAGAAGGATCTATTAGGAATACAGGAATTCATGCGGCAGGAGTTATTATTTCTGGTGAAGGTCTAATGAACTTGATTCCTGTCTGTCGAGCAAAAGATGCTGAAATGACCGTTACTCAGTATTCTATGAAGCCAGTGGAAGCTGTTGGGATGCTAAAGGTAGATTTTCTGGGTCTAAAGACTCTAACTTCTATCCAAGTAGCAGTGAACTCAGTGTCTGAGAACCACAAAGTAAATTTAGACTGGATGAACCTACCCTTAGAAGATAGCAATACTTTTGACTTACTTAACCAAGGTAAGACACTAGGAGTGTTCCAGCTTGAATCTAGTGGAATGCAAGATCTGGCTAGACAGTTGCACCTCGATCGATTTGAAGAAATTATTGCGGTACTAGCTCTTTACCGTCCTGGGCCAATGGATATGATCCCTAGCTTTATTGAAAGGAAGCACGGTAGAGAAGAGATTCAATATGATCATCCTATGGTTGAAAGAATCCTTTCCGAAACCTATGGAATTATGGTTTACCAAGAGCAGGTCATGCAGATAGCTCAAGAGTTGGCAAACTTTTCTCTTGGAGAGGGTGATGTTTTACGCCGAGCGATGGGTAAAAAAGACATGCAACAAATGGCTACGCAGCGTGAAAAATTTCGCTTGGGAGCTAAAGAGAATGGAATTGAAGATGAGCTGTCAATGGCTATCTTTGATAAAATGGAAAAGTTTGCAGCCTATGGATTCAATAAATCCCATGCAGCAGCTTATGGTTACCTTACCTACGTAACGGCGTACCTGAAAGCAAACTACCCTAGTGAATGGATGGCAGCTTTAATGACTTGTGATAGGGACGACTTATCAAAAGTTGCAAAGTTCATTAGAGAATGCAAGAGCATGGGCATTGAAATACTGCCTCCTGATGTAAATGAAGCTGGTAATCAGTTTGTAGCAACAAGTGAGGGAATTCGCTTTGCAATGTCTGGCGTAAAAGGTGTAGGTTCAGGGGTTGTAGATGCTATAATAGCTGAAAGGCAACAAAATGGTCCTTTTGAATCTCTCTATAATTTTGTTCAGAGATTAGATCATAAGAAAGTAGGTAAAAAGGTTGTAGAAAACCTTATCATGGCTGGAGCCTTTAACTTTACCTCTTGGCCTAAGACAGCTATGGTGCAGCAGTTAGACAGTATGTTTCAAGAGGCTCAAAAGAAGAAGCAAGAAAAGGCTCAAGGGGTGATCTCTTTGTTTTCTCTTATGGAAGAGCAAGAGGAGAGTTTTGTTAAGCCTCCATTTAAAGAAGAAACCATGGATGCTACAGACCTCCTTTTTAAAGAAAAAGAGCTGTTAGGTTTTTTTCTGACTGGTCACCCAATGGAGAATTACTCCGATCTTCTTAAAAAGCTATCGTGTGTTTCTTTAAGCGCTTTTGAAGATTTGCCAAACAACTCTATAGTGCGGACAGCATTTATTATTGAAGAGTGCAAAGTCCGGGTAAGTGTTAAGTCCGGGCGCAAGTTTGCAATATTAAGAGTAAGTGATGGGTTAGAGAATAAAGAGCTGCCCATATGGTCAGAACTCTTTGAAGCTAAACAAGCGGTTCTAAACGAAAATGGTTTAATGTATTCTGTAATCAAGCAGGAAGAAAAAGATGGCGACAAACGTTATACTTGCTGCTGGTTAGATGACTTAACCTCGATTAACGAACAGATGATTTTAGAGTGTGACCAGGCGTATGACAAAGCAAAGTTCCAGGTAGAACGTTTAGCCAAGTTAGCTAATAAAGCAGATACAACTAAAGGGAATAAAAAAGAAAAGAAGGAAAGTGCAGTGAAAAAGTCAAACTATCAAGCTCAGAATAAGGTAGCTAAAACTAAGATACTAAACCTTTCCTTGGATATTGATACTGTCCGCCTTAGTGAAGTGATCAAGGTTAAAGAAATTCTAAGAAAGTATCCGGGCCCATCAGAAGTTCAGCTAGAATTTGCCAAAGGTAAACAGGCTGTAGGGGTTATTACTGCAGGCGAAGGCCTTTCTGTTGAACTGGGAGATAACTTAAAAAAAGATTTAAATGCTATCTCATCACTGCTTAGTCTAAAATTTGACGAAAAATAAGATCTTCCTCTATAATAAACCTTTTATTTTACTTTATAATATAATGAATATCAATTGTTTAAAGTTTTTACTTTCCTTACTTCTTTTAGTTAATATTGCTCCTGTTCAGGCTGCTTATGTCATTAAGAGTGGCAACATAACTCATGTTGATCGCTACTCTTCACGCTCTTCTGAAGATCTGACAGGAGAGTTTGAAAGTGCTATTAGCAATAAAGAATTAGATAAAGCATCAACAGCATTTACCTTACTTTTTCACAACCATAGAGATAAAGCTATAGCCCTTTTAAATTACCAAAGTTCGGCCTATTTCTTTTTGGGAGTTAATTACTACCTTGCTAATGATCATGATACAGCTCTGCAGTACCTTGATAAGTATTTTCAAGAATCAGATAAGGAATCTCTTGAGTACTTCAAAGAAGGAATGGAATATCGCTTTGCCGTAGCTGAATATTTTAGAAAAGGACAAAAAAGGCGTCCAATGGGCAAAGCTTTTCTGCCTAAAATGTTGGGTGCAACAACGCAGGCAATAGAGATTTATGATCAAATTATAGCGTCATTACCTCATGATGAGCTTGCTGCAAAAGCATTATTTTCACGAGGTTTGACACTAAAAGGTTTAAAGATGCATATGGACTCAATTGAGTCTTTTAAAACTTTGATTCATAGCTTTTCTCAAACTCCTCTTGCTTTACTAGCTTACCAAGAGGTGGGAAGTGTTTATCTAGATATGAGCAAGCAAAACGCTCAGAACCCATACCTTTTAGATTTAGCAAAACTAAATATTAGAAAATTTCAGCAGCACTACCCTAACGATCAAGAGCACTTAACTATGTTAGAGAAAATGCTAGGAAGTATGGAAGAAAATTTCTCTAGCAAGCTCAAAGATATTGCAGAACTTTATGAAAGAAAAAAGATGCCTGAAGCTGCAGTCGTATATTATCACAATGCTGTGGCAAATTACCCTGACACAAAATCTGCAGGATTCTGTAAGCAGAGGCTAAAAAAACTAGCAGATATATATCAGCGGTTAGGCTTGTCTCATGATGTATTGCAAAACTAACTCAAGCAAGCCTTTCCTACTCTTAACTGTCTTTATTTTACTTTTTACTTCATGCGGCTACGCCCCTTACCATACTCCGCTTGCCGAAAGTGGGCAAACCATTTCAGTAAACTATGTTGAAGGGGATATTGATGGTAAGCTTACAGAAGAAGTGGTTAACAGAGTTGCAAGGAATATTCCCTTAGTATATGTAAATAAAGAAGCTGACTTTGTCTTAGATGTAAAAATCTTGAAGTATAAAGAGAAAGGGGTCAGCTACACCTTCAGGGGATCTGAGAAAAAAGCCTTTGCTAACGAGAAAAGAGGTGTTTTGACAGCTAGTTTTGAGTTAACAAATACTTTAACAGGTAAAAGAGTAATAGGCCCTATTACTGTAAAGGCCGAAGAAGAATTTGATTATGACCAAGACCCTGGTAGCGATGTTGGTCAGCTTAACCTTTTGGGTATGTTAGATATGGGGCAAGACCCGTCTAAAGAACCATTGTACGCTGTACTTGCAGAAAAAATTATGAATTATATTTTAGCTTATTGGCAGTAGATGGATACATACGAGGCTTCCCTAGATAACCTATATAAAATGCTTGGAAGCATAACTTCTACTATGGAAGAAAAAGGTTTTGCAATGGCTGATATTACTCAGGTTGAAATAGCATGCGAAGAAGCTTTTGTTAATATCATTAATTACGCATACAAAGACCTTGAAAATATTGAAAAGTATTTAAAGGTTAGTTGTGGTTTTGATGAAAAAAATAAGGTCTTTTGTATCACTGTTCGAGATGGT
>JAACFD010000135.1 GCA_009937555.1 Chlamydiales bacterium
GACGATGGAGATGGAGAAGAGCAAAGGTTGCGTATGATTATGGCAACTGCCTGTATTTTTACTATTGGCTTAATGATCCAGTACCGTAAAAAAATCCTTTCGTTCACTAGTGGACGAAATAGGCAGCACCCTATACTAAATCTCTTATAGTATTTATTATAACAAACTGAATTTCACTTGCTTGTTTTTACCTTGACAAAGTAAAATATTTTGTAATATAGAGATTTTTCTAATGAAGAACTAGGCCTAATTAAGTTTTATCATGCAAGCTTGGGATACGCTGTGTAAAGAACAGGAAAGGCAACTAGGTAAAGAAACAGTAGATAAGTGGCTTAAGAGCCTTAAAGTCTTACACTTTGATGCATGCAACCTTTACCTAGAGGCCCAGGACTCTTTTCAAGCTCTTTGGTTTGAAGAGCATATGCGCCCCTATATCAAAAAGCAGTTCAAAAATAATAATAACAAGATCATACGCGTTCACTTAAGTATCAGCGAAGCTGCAAAAGAAACTAAGACCTCTGCTCAAAATTCAAACATTAAAGCTGACCCTAGTGGCCTTCAAATCACTTTTGATGAGCTTAACCCTGAGCATACCTTTAAACACTTCATTGCATCTAAAGAGAACCGTCTTCCCTATAAGCTGCTTTGCGAGCTAGCGGATTATGATCCTCAAAGTCCAAATAAGACTCCTGAAAACTTAAAGTTAAGCGCATTTAACCCCGTCTATATTTTTGGTGAAGCTGGTTGTGGAAAAACCCACCTTGCTATGGCCTGTGCCCATAGATTAAGAGAGGCTAAGCTTAAAGTTGTGTATGCCCGCGCTGAAACCTTTACCGCCCACGTTGTAAGAGCTATCCGTCTGGGCCATATGAAAGCTTTTAGAAAGGCCTATCGTGATATTGATGTTTTAATCTTAGATAACGTTCAGGTGCTTTCCCGTAAGAATGCAACTCAAGAAGAGCTCTTTCATACATTTAATACCCTACATAATAACGGTAAGCAAATTATCTTAGTGGCCGATTGCTCTCCACTTGAACTACAATCTGTAGAGCCTAGGCTAGTAAGCCGCTTTGAGTGGGGCTTATCTACCTCATTAAAGATGCTAGATAGTGACTCAATGAAAGACCTTGTAGTTTCTCGCTTCAAAGAAGGCCACCTAGATTTTGATGATGATGTTGTTGAATACCTTATCACTACATTTAGCTCTAATACAAAGGCTTTAGTTAAAGCTTTAGAGGCTCTTCATGTACGCCTATTTCTAAACAGTAAAAGACCAAATGCAGAAAATAAATATCGCATTACATTGGATCTGATTAAAAGAATCCTAAAAGATCTTTTAGATCAAGAACAGCAAGCTGTGTTAACCCCTGAAAAGATTATACAAACGGTCGCTGACTTTTATGGGATTAAGAGCGAAGATATTTTAGGCAAGTCTCAAAGCAGAGACTGTGCTAATCCTAGACAAATAGCCATGCACCTTTGTCGTCTAAAACTAAAGCTACCTTTCATGAAAATTGGTAGTATATTTTCAAGAGACCACTCTACTGTGATGACAAGTGTCAAGCATATTCAAAAGCATTTAGATAATAAAGATTCTGAAACGGCTCAGTCTATTAATCTCATCCAAAAAAGGCTTGTTAAGCGTTAACAAGCTAACTCACAAAATATAATTCACTAAAAAATCATTTGCTTTTTCTCTTTCGTTTCTCTAGTGTACAGCGAAGTATTAAAGGTGAGGAGATAGAGGATATGACTGAAGTAAGCACGGCTACAGCTTCACATAAAAACGCAAAGCAAGTTACTGAAAAAGTTGTTGCTATCTGCGATTATTATGGACGCCACTGTAAGCATATAACTATTTATGCCAATGGAGAGAGAGTAGAAGCTGCATTTGTTGATCAGACCAGCCAAAAACGATTTGGAGAACTTGCAGAGTGGCTTCAATATGTACGTTATAGCAGAAAAACCGTCTATAGAGGAGAGGTTGCTCAAGCAGCAGCAGCTTCAGATGCTGTTAGAGAGCCTAGAACAGGCAAGATTTTTACTACTAGAGGGGCATGGAGAAAAGAGGTTGATCGTCGTTTAGGGGTGCCAATGGAAGATTGTATTTCTCTAGAAAGATCTACCCCAAAAAACCATATTGTTTTTCCTGCTCTTTCAGAAAGCGCTGGGGCTTATGATTTTCCCTTTTCTATTGGTACTAGGGGGCCTACTAAATCAGAGATCCCTGAAAGAGAAAATGATTGTAATGAAGCTGCTACAGATCCATATCCCAAAAGATCAAGCTCTTTTCATTTACCTTTTTCAAGTTATGGAAAAGCAATAAAAGCTACAAGTTTCAATAGCATTCCTGGAGATAGCCTAGATAAAGCTAAACTCTTGATAAGCGAATTAAACCGCTACTGGACAATGCCAAGAAGAGAATTAACTAAGTCTTCGGTTTAAAGGATCTCCACATAAGAAATAGACCACAGCATGCTACTGGCACACTTAAGCACTGCCCCATATTAAGCATGTTATCTTGATCTATCCATGCGCTTTGCCCTTCTTTGATGAATTCAATGAAAAAGCGGAAGGTAAAGAATGAGAAGAGTAAAAAACCAGCTCTAAACCCTTCTCCCTTTTTAGAAAAGTAAGTCTTGAAATAAATGAAGATAAGGCTATGAAGCAAATAGTAAAAGGCTTCATAAAGCTGAGCTGGATGCCTTGGTATAATACTTGAACCATCAAAGGGATGCAGGAAGATGATTGCCCATGGAAGATCACTTGCAAGCCCTAAGATTTCTTGGTTAAAAAAGTTTCCAATACGAATAAAAAAACAAGTGACACAAACAGGCACTACAAGTAAGTCCATTAAGCTATAGAATGCAGCCTCTGGATAATGCTTTTTATACCTATATGAAAATAGTGCTAAAGCAATAAGCATCCCTAAAACCCCTCCATGAGAGGCTAAGCCACCTTTCCAGGTCTGGAAAATTTCAATAAAGGTAAAGCTCTCTTCGTAAAAAAACAAATGGCCTAGTCTTGCTCCAAAAACAATCCCGATAATCAAATACCAAAATAGATGATCCAAAAACCTTAAACTCTCTTGTTTAACATTGCTAAGACTTCTTAATGAGAAGAGCTGACGAATGTCTTTTAAAAAAATAGCATAAGAAAGCATTAAGCCTGTAACAAAGATAATGCCATACCAGCGTACAGGCCAGTTGATTAGTGGTATATAAAAAGCAATAGGGTCTATATCCCAGCTTAGGTAATTCATAAGTCTCGAAGTTGTTTATGCAATTGTTTATTTTTTCTTACAATTAATACCAAACCGATTACATGAGGTATCGCTAGGGGTATTAGAAAGTAGTCTATATAGCTCCATGCAACTCTAGCATCCATGATAGTACCTAAAAATACAAATAAACCAACAAATAAATAGTAGACTTTTAGATATCTGTCTTTAGTGACAAAACCAAAAGCTTGACTACCATTATAGGCATTACCTAATACGGTTGTAATTACAAATAGTATAGAGCATAGTATGAGTAAAAACGAACCTACCCATGATAGGTGATCTTCAAAAACTGACCTTATAATATTAATCCCTATTCCTAAGTGTTCATACCTCCAGGCTCCTGTCACTAAAACTACCATGCTGGTTAGTAGACATAGTATTCCATTTGAAAAGACTGCTGCCATAGCCAATATAGCCTGATCAAATGGACGAGTTGCCCCTGCCATTGAGTGAGGGATACTTGCTGTACCTAAGCCAGACTCATTAGTTTGAAACCCCTTTGCTAAGCCCCAGCGGAAAGCTAAAATAGCAGCTGAAAAGCCTCCACCTGTTTTTAATAACTCTGTATTGCTAAATAGACTTTGAAAAATAAGTTTTATAGAAGGAAGTATTTCGGTGTAATTCATCGCTATAATTAGTACGCATGATACGCTATAGAAAATAAACATCCATGGAACTACTTGAGAAGCAAACTCTGCAATTCTTTTAATACCTCCTAGCAAGATAAAAAGAACTAAGCTCGCTAAAAGACCCCCTGAAACATAATCCGGAATATTATAGGTATTAAGTAAGTCTCCAAAAGTATTTGACTGACTAGAACACCAACAGATAAGCAAAATAAAAGCGCTAATCGCATATAAGTGTCCCCAGAAGCTACCTATGTGTTTTTTTAAATACTGCATAGGTCCCCCATGAATACATTCATCAGTTTCCTCTCTAGAGACTAAAGCTAAATAAACTTCTGTAAAGGTAGAAGCAGCACCAAAAAGCATAGCTAAAATAAAACCTATAACAGCAGAGGGGCCTCCTAGCTTAATAGCGATAATAGGCCCTACAATATTTCCAATGCCAATTGAAGTGCTCATAGCGGTAAAAAGACTTTGAATAGGAAGAATATGAACCTCATCAACATCAACACGGCGTTTAGGAAACAAAGCCTTCTTCAGCAAAGAGAGCATGTATAAAAACCCCCTGAGCTGCACAAACCTTGTCTGTACTGTAAGAGTTATACAAGCCAGAAAAATCGCTAGAATAGTCAGTAAAATAACTTCATCTTGAAGCTGGTATAATAAATTAAATATATTCGAAATCAAATGTATACCCACCTTTCACAATCAACTATTAAGCAACTAATGATTAGTAATTTAAGACTGTTTAAAAAAGCTCAAACAAGCTAAACAGGGCAAATTCTAGCAAATCAGGGCTCAGAATTCAATGTAAAGAACTTTTTTTTATCATGCGCTTAAATACTCCTCTTGCTAGAATTTACCTACCAAGCGCCTCAAAGCAACTAAAACAAAAGAAGTTAAAATGAGTTTTCCCCCTACTGCAGCCGCACCTACTCCACACAAAAAAACGCCGCATAAGCCTAATATGATGCCTGCAGGAAAAAGTTATGTAGATGCCCTTAAAGCTCATCTTCCTTCTAGGGTGAGAGCTGCTGCCGACCCAGCCTTAGCTGCAGCTGCAGTGATTCCTGGGAGTGTAAGTCCTTCTGTAGTTCAAGCAAGCCCATTTATTCCTACACTACCGCCTATATACCGTGACCTTCCTCTTGAAGTGCAACAGACTTTCTATGCTTATATAAAAGCTTCTAGACGAGCTATTACTTCCTACCAGTACCCTATGATGCCAGACAACATTAAGAAGTATATAGCGGTTATGTCTCAGATACTTAAACTAGAAGCAAAAGAGGGAGAACTTCCTCCTTTAGGAGCTTTATGCTTTCATAGTTTTGCCTACTTTTGTGACTATAACTTTAATAATTTACTGCCATCATTATTTGAAAGAGCTTCTTTATCTCCTGAGTGCATGCAAACAGAGCTTCATGTAACGGGTTCAGCAGCAAAACAGATACGAGATCCTTACAAAAGAGTTCCTTATGGCGATATCGATATGGTCAAACGAATTAGTTTTAAAGCTACTCTTGAGGAATCTAGCATTGAAGCTATTAGGAATTTAAAAAAGCAAATTGGAGAGCATTGTCTAAATTCAGTACTGCAAACTATTAAAAATGCATATATTTGTTATTTTGCTCTAGACTTATCAGAAGAGCAGCTTGAACAGTTTTTATACAAAAAAGCTAGAATCATAGATGAAGAGAATTGCATCTTCATCTACCAAATTGGCCCTAGAGAAGGGCTAACACTAGACCTTTGTTTTATAGTCGACATTGAAATCTTTAACCCTGATGGCCAACTTACTTCTTTCCAGATGGGCTGTGTATCCAGCTCTGCTTTCGTTTGTGATGATATTAAAATTAGCACTCAATCTCCATGTATCACTTCCTGGGATAATAAAATAATAGAAGTAGCTCGTCACAATCACAAAAAGCTTTGTGTAGCGCGCCCTTTAAAGCCCGCCACCTTTCCAAGACTTATATATAGATTGAGTTCAGGAGAGAATCACTACTCATTTAATGTTCTAAGAGTTCATATGGGTAATTTTTTAGGTGACTTCTCAGGCTTAAGTCAAGTAGATAACTTAAATATCAATTTCAAAAAAGCTTGGGAGACTCACCCTCTTCTTTTAGTAGCTAC
>JAACFD010000136.1 GCA_009937555.1 Chlamydiales bacterium
TCAAAAAAAGAGTTTTTAATATGTTAAGTTGTTGATAATAAATGTTGAAAGCGAATATAATAAGCTCTTCTAAAATATTAATTTTTATAGAAACATGCCACTTTTTTTCGCTGTGCAGGCTTACTATCTCCTGGTGAACAAAGTAGCTAAGGAGCCATATGACCGAGTCAAAAGATGAGTTAAGCTTTAAGCAGCTTGGACTTAACGATAAAATTTTAAAAACTGTAGCTAGCTTAGGTTTTGAAAAACCTAGCCCTATTCAGGCAAAAGCTATACCTGATATATTGGCAGGAAAAGACGTTATTGGGCAAGCTCAGACAGGCACAGGTAAGACTGCAGCTTTTCTACTTCCCTCTTTGGAGTTAATGCAGAAAAGAAAAGGTATATCTTTGGTAGTCATTGCGCCTACTAGAGAGCTAGCTTCCCAAGTAGATAAAGAATTCTACACTTTCAGCAAGGGGCTAAATTTAAAGTCTGCTGTTATCTTTGGCGGAAGCCCTATTTCAAAGCAAATCAAACGTCTTAGAGAGGGAGTTAATGCAATAATAGCCACTCCTGGTCGTTTACTAGATCTATTAAGAAGCAATAAAATCCCTAGCTTTGAGCCGGAAATGGTTGTGTTAGATGAAGCTGATGAAATGCTAGATATGGGATTTTTAGATGATATCAAGCAAATTTTTAGCTATTTACCAGAAGAGAGGCAGACGCTACTTTTTTCAGCTACAATGTCAGCTCCTATTAAATCTCTTATTAATAAGACTCTTCAAAACCCAACTTATGTCAACACTTCTCAATCAGATACTAGCAAGGATAATATCCAGCAAGACTATTACACTGTAAGAGAGCATGAAAAAGAGATGGCGCTACTAAGGCTTGTTAAAGCGTTAGAGCCTGAAAAAGGTATCATATTCTGCAGAACCAAAAAAGAAGTAGATGACCTTTATACTAGCCTCAATAAGCAAGGACTTTCTGTAAGTGCTCTTCATGGTGATATGGAGCAGACCAGTCGTCAAAGAGCTATCAAAGCTTTTAAAGACAGTCATAGTCAATTCTTAGTGGCTACTGACATTGCAGGTCGAGGCTTAAACATTCTAGACATTACCCACGTTTTTAACTACCACATGCCTTTTTCTGAAGAGAGCTATACCCACCGTATTGGTAGAACAGGTAGAGCCGGTCAAAAAGGGGTTGCTGTTACACTAGCATCTCCTCAAGAGTTAAAGCGTAAGTCTTTTATTGTTAATAAAAACAAGAAGAACATTAATTTTTGCCAAGTTCCCACTTTAGAGGATATTCGCAAAAAGCAAATTAAACGATTTATAGAGAAGGCTAAGACTCAAGAGATCGAATTTGACTCAAAAGAGATTTTAGAGAACTTGCGTAAAGAAATGAGCTTAGAAGAGATTGGCTTAGCACTTATCTCAAAGATCACTTCTAAGTATAAGGAGAATGGACCTAATAAGCTTGCAGATTTCTCACAAAGTGATAAAGGCGCTTCATCTGGTAAATTTTCTAGAAGAGGTAGAGATGATAAAAAAGGACGTAAAAAAAGCGGTGGTAAAAAGCCTTTCTTTTTAAAGCGTCGCCTGAAGCCTTCTAAAAAGAAAGGTTAAGGGTAGATCACTCTAAAGAGTCTACAATAGCTTGGGCAGCGAGAAAAGCCGTTGTCCAAGCTGCTTGAAAGTTAAAACCTCCGGTAATTCCATCAATATCTAAAAGTTCGCCACCAAAAAACAAACCCTTTTCAAGTTTACTTTCCATTGTCTTGAAGTTAATTTCTGATAGCTTAATCCCTCCACAAGTCACAAACTCTTGTTTAAAGGTACTTTTTCCTTCTACAGTATAGATATTATGCTTGAGCAATTGTAACAGCTTCTCCTGAGACTTAATGGGAAGTTGATACCATGTTGCATCCTCCTTAATTGAGGCTTGCGTAACAAAGCTTTTCCAAAGGTTCTTAGGGATCTTTGGGTCAATCACAGCGTTTATGATTGCTTTTTTTGATCTCACCTGACTTCTATTTCTAATTTCATCTCTAAGGTGCTGCTCGTTTATATCTGGTAGCCAATCTACTTTACATGAAAAGTTATAGGAAAGCTTTTGTAAAGCACGAGCTCCCCATGCAGATAGTTTTAAGATAGAAGGGCCGCTAAATCCCCAGTGAGTTATTAGCAAGGGGCCCCTTTGCTTAAGTTTTAATTTAGGAATAGAAACTTCAGCATCTTTCACGGATAAACCTGAGAGTTCGAGTACTGAAGAGCTTGGAATGTTAAAGGTGAAAAGAGAGGGGGCAATATCTGTTATGCTATGTCCTAGAGATTCCACAATACGATGAACTTGTGCAGAGCTACCTGTTGCTAACATTAACTTCTGACAGTTTACTTTTCTATCTTTACTTAGCTCTATATGAAATGGAGCATCTTTTTCTTTTGAAATACGCTCTACTTTAGCTTTATATAAGACTCTTTCTTCAGTCATAGGTTTCATTAGAGCATCAATTATAGTCTGAGAAGAGTCGGTTATGGGGAACATACGTCCATCAGCTTCAGCTTTTAAGCTCACACCCTTGCTTTTAAACCACTCTATAGTATTCTCAGGTTGAAAGTTATAGAAAGGACCTAAAAGTTCTTTGCTACCTCTAGGGTAGTTTTTTACTAGGTCTTTAGGGGTAAAACACTGGTGAGTGACATTACAACGTCCTCCTCCTGAAATTTTAACTTTTGATAGAGCTTTAGCACTTTGTTCTATAACTAACACATCTATATGTGGTGCTTTTTCAAGAATTTGGTTAGCTGCAAAAATACCAGCTGCGCCAGCTCCTATAATGATCACAGAATATCTATCTTTTAAAACCAAGGTGTTTGCCTATTTTTGTGGTTAATTAGAGTAATTATAGCTCTATACTGATTTTAATCGAAGGCTTTCGCCTTATTAACTCTTGGACTTAAGGGCTCTTTGGTTTTCTCTGGAAGGTCATGCTTTAATCTAAAAATTATCCTAGCTTAACAAAAGCATAACTTAAAATTGTTATTATATTAGCAATTAGTTGGTTATGCCTGTCGGCTCGTAAGCTTACAAGTCTTAGATAGGCGGGGAAATTTAAGTGATCTTTTAGATTTACAAGTCTTAAAGGGTCAAAAAAAAACAAAGGAAGGAAACATGTCTGATAGGATAATTACAGGCTCAGCAGTAAGCTTATACGATTCAAGGTTTGTAGAAGGAGCAACGACAAGTAGAGCTGAGGCAGTAACAACTGAAGCCCCCAGAGAGAGGATGAGCTTGCCCTCTTCAAATAAATGTATCCAAACAATTCTTGTTGCTGCCCTAATTTATAGTAATCGAAAAGGTTTGATAAAAGGAGCTAAGATAAGCTATCTAAAAGCAAATATTAGCGTTTTAAATTTCCTAATAAAGTTTCTAAAAGGAGCTAGAAATAGTTCTTTTAACTCTTTAGCTAGACTAACACCGCATAAAGCAAAAACATCTTTCTTATCACGCTTTTTAAATCTTATATGGCGTAATAAAGGTACTTCTTTAGCTCTAGGTTTCATCGCTTATGCCTGTGCAAAAAAGTATTTCTTTAATAATAAGAAGGTAGATTTTGTTACTGCTAAAGCAGAAGCTCTCCCTGTAGTTATAAAAGTAGAGCCTGATCTTCCATATGAAGAAAGAGTGGAAAAAGCAGCTACTAAAGCTGCCATGCCGGTCCCGATGGCACTCGCACGAGAAACGAGTCAGGATAGATTAATTCGTTTGCTGGGTATAGAGGATGATAGACATAGCTTATCTGGTGAAGACTCTACAGATCTTTCATCAGGTTCAGCAGATAGAGATAGATTAGGTGAATTGCTTTTTGGTGATGAGTTAAGCGAAGGAGAGCTTGAGCTCTTTGACGAGGAGTTAGCATACTCACCTAAGATGGTAGTCATAGATGCAGCCAGGGAACAAGAGAGAATAGCTAGGGAAAGGGAAGTTTTATTAGAAAGTAATTGGGCAGAGGCAAAGTTAGCTGCTCCTTTACTGTCTGCTTTTGACTCTTTTTTTAAAGATGAAGAGACAGGAGGCTTTAAAAGAGAGTATCAAGAATTAATTCTTTCAAAAGATATAGGTTCACTAGTAGATGTGGCGGTGCAATTTAGAAAAAGTAAGCTAAAAAAGCAGTTAAAAGAGAAATGTATAAACCTTGTTATGCAAGAACTGCAGAGGAATGAACTTACAGATCGTTTTTTAGGGTCCTGGTATGGAGAAGGTTTATTAAAAACACAGGGGAGACGTTTAGAAGATCAACTGTTATCTAAATATACCTCAGAAAGATTTGATGAGATTGCGTCTAGTGCTTTTGACCTGAGCGCGGCTGAAAGTTTGCCTACTGTAGATCTAGAAATTCCTAGAATGGGAGCTACTGAAAATGGCTTAGAGTATAGACATCGTTTAAAAACAAGTCTAAAAAAACAATTGAGTGAGATACTAGACAAACCAAAAGCTTTATTTAAAGCATACCTAAGTCAAAATGATGAATCTGCTAGATTAGTTATTTTTTCACTTTTAAGAGAGAGTATCCAAGAGAGCACTGCTTTTTTATCCTTAAAAAATGAGATAAAATCTTCTGCTATAAAAATGATAGAAAGAGATATGGAGTCTTTCACTAGTGGAGGCTTTGCTTACTCTTTTTCAAAAGAGTAGTATTTTAGTATAATAACCCTTTTTTATTTTGTAGATAGATGAGTATGCGAACACCTTTTTTAAGTTTATTTTCACAAGTGAATAAGGGTTTATTATATATCCTTATCTCCTTTCACATTTTGATTATTGCAGCAAGCAACTACTTAGTTCAGTTGCCTTTCTCTTTGTGGGGAGTTCATAGTAACTGGGGAGTTTTTACTTTTCCTTTTATTTTTTTGTTAACAGACTTAACAGTAAGAGTGCTTGGAGAACGATATGCTAAAAAGGTAGTTTTTTTAGCTATGTTTCCTACTATGATAGTATCTTATGTTGTATCTGTAGTATTTTTAGACGGTAAATACCAAGGCTTTTTAGCTTTAGCTAGCTTTGATTTTCATATAGCTCGGATTGCCTTTGCTAGTTTCCTAGCTTACCTTTCTGGTCAGCTTTTAGATATTACTATTTTTACTAAACTTAGACGCCTAAAAAAATGGTGGGTAGCTCCTAGTATTTCTACTCTAATTGGAGATATGCTAGATACTCTAATCTTTTTCTTTTTAGCTTTTTACGCTAGCTCCGACTCATTCTTAGCAAATCATTGGCCTGGGATAGCAGCAGTAGACTGTATCTTCAAGCTTGTAATCAGCTTTTTATTTTTCTTGCCAGCTTACGGCGTCTTTATTGGACCTTTAGAGCAATTAATCAAGCATCAGCATCCTTCAGCTAGTCAAAGTAGCTAAAGCCCTTCCATGCTGTTTAAACACCTCTCTAGTAGGAAAGCTTAGATCTTACTGGTTTTCTTTATGGATTTTCCCCTTAATTAACTCTTTATGAAAGGTTTATAATGAACCAACAAAACTCCTGTAAAATTAACAGTGAATTTTAGGTTAATAGCCTGCCCTTACAAAGGTTTCATATTTAAAAGGAGTTTTTACATGTCATCTTTTATTAACATAACAGCCAGAGGTCGCTTTGCAGCAACTGCTGTACAAACACCAGCAACAGGAAGATCTTCTAGGACAAGAAGTAGAGAAGCAAGAACAACAGCAGCAGCAGCTAGAGTCAGAACTCCAAGAGTAGCTAGTGAAAGAGTAGAGAAAGAAGTAAGAGGAGCAGGAGCTATTATTAGAGAGATAGCTCTTCAAGTTGATACAGGAGCTTTTGCAGGTAAACTTACTGATAGTCGTGCTCATAGAGAAATCCATTTTCAGAAAAACAGAGCTGGTAAATACACAGTAGAGCTTAAAGGTCGCAATTTTAACTCTAAAGAAACAGAAATTCTAATGGAAGCATTAGATGGTAAGAAGATTGCTAGCTTAACAGTCGAAGGCAGAGC
>JAACFD010000010.1 GCA_009937555.1 Chlamydiales bacterium
ATGATGATTACAAAAATAGTCAGTCTTTCAAACAAAGGGTTTGACTTGACTGCACGGGCAGATTTAAAGATTTCATCAAACATAACCTCGTACCTCTCAATAGTTTATGATAGATAAAATGCATTAAAATATCAACTAATCCCTCTATATTAATAGAAACTTGAAGTAACAGCCATTCTACGTAAACCACTCTAAAATTTAGAGTTAAGTTTATATCAATTTGCCTTAGACAAGTTTTAGTGAATGGCGTAAACTAGCTTCTTTTAATAAGGAAGAGTCATGAGTCAGAAGCCACAAAGTAAAGTAGCACTTATCATTCCCACTCTTAATGGAGGGAGTGACTTTAAACGTTTACTAGAAAGCCTAGAAAAGCAGCTACAGCCTTTAACAAGAAAAATTGTAGTAGATAGCTCATCAGATGACGAAACTCCAATACTGGCTAAGGAAAAAGGTTTTGAGGTTCTTAGTATACAGCGTAAAGATTTCAATCATGGTAAGACAAGGCAAGAAGCTGTAGAGCATGTTAGTGATTGCGACATTGCTATCTTCCTTACTCAAGATACCTGCTGTTACAACGAAGAGACATTAGCTAAGATAGTTACAGCTTTTGAAGACCCAGAAGTTGCCATTGCTTATGGACGCCAAGTGCCCTATGATCATCATAACTTACTAGCTCAGCACGCGCGCTTTTTTAACTACCCCGCTAGCAGTCATCAAAGAAGCCTAAAAGATAAAGAGCGCTATGGAATCAAAACAGCTTTTTCCTCAAATGCTTTTGCTGCTTATAGGATACAAAGCCTAATTGACCTTGGAGGCTTCCCATCAAAAATTATCCTAGGCGAAGATGTCTTTGTTGCAGCTAAGGCTCTTTTGAGTGATCAAAAAATAGCTTATGTGTCAGAAGCTTGTGTCGTTCATTCCCACGATTTTTCACTAATTCAAGAGTTTAAATCTTACTTTGATTATGGAGTTTTTCATAAGCAAGAGGATTGGATCATAAATAGTTTTGCAGCTGTCAATGCAACAGGTTTCAACTATGCATTTTCTGAGCTCAAGTTTCTAATGAAAAAATCTCCTACACTACTCCCTCTTAGTGTAATGAGATCTGCTTGCAAATGGTTGGCTTATAACTTGGGAAAACGTTATTCCCTTTTCTCGAAAGCTACAGTGAAGAAATTAAGTAGACACCCTTCATATTGGAACTAAAGTTAGCTCTTAATATAAAAGCACTTATAACAGAAATAACCTTTTAGAAGAGCTTTTCAGATCTTAGCGCATTTAAATAAGACTTATTATACTGATGGTAAATAGAATAAGATTTAACATTAGAACTTTTTAAGCCCTAGATTAGAAAAATTTAAGAGCTTCTACCTATTTTTACATCTTTTTTATCTTTGCATTTTAAAAAATCACAATCAATTAAACTGCAACAACTTAATTATAATTAAATTCCCTGCCTCCTTCCAAGATTATCACATTCAGTTAACAGTCAACATTTTAGCTTGTACTCTAAATAAAGAAAGGAGCTTTATTTTTAGTAAAAAACAAGTGTCATAACCCCTGTGAAAACAGATACTTAAGATATTTTTTCAAAAAAGGTATTTTTTTTCTTAAATAAAAATAAATTCTAGATTATAAGCAGATATAAAAAGACCTACTAAGCTTTGATCAGCTCCATTTTAATAAAAGCGGTTAATCCCACCTAAACTGCAATAAAGAAGCACAAAGCACAAAAGGCAAATACATAATAATTTAATAATAGTAAGCAGTAATAATAAATAACATAAGTTCCTTGAGAAAAGTTCTTTTTTACCTTTCTTTTTTTATTCTCCTATAAAGTTCATGGATATCTTACCCGGGGTGACCCGGTTAAGATACCCCTTTCCCAAAAAACTCTTTCTTTTAGTGATACCTTAGATATAAAAATTAAGATAAAGCTTAGACTTTCATATTCTTAGCGATTCTATCTAGAGCTAGAATATATCCTGATAAGCGAAAACTGTTCTCTTTTTCCTGGCAATAATCCCAAACGTCATTAGCAGCGCTAAACATTCTCTCTTTGAGCTCTTTAAGCACTTTGCTTTCAGACCATTGCTCATCCTTTAGATTTTGCAGCCATTCAAAATAGCTGACAGTAACTCCGCCTGCATTAGCTAGAACATCAGGTATAACATGTATCCCTCTTTCATAAAGAATCTTGTCTCCATCAGAAGTACATGGTCCATTTGCAAGTTCGAGTATAACACGAGCTTTAATCTTATCAGCATTCTCTTCATGAATTACCTGCTCTAGAGCAGCAGGAACTAATAGATCACAAGGTAGAGTAAGAAAGGTTTGAGGGTCAACCCCTAAGGAGTTAGGAAAACCTGCAACAGAACCCTTTTGCTTTTTGTGCTCAATCAAAGCATCTATGTTGAGGCCATCTTCACTGTATATGGCCCCTTTTGTATCAGAAACCCCAAGAACTTTTGCACCTGCATTAGAAATTAAGCTAGCAAAGATTCTACCTGCATTACCAAAGCCTTGAATGATGACTCCTGTAGAGCTAAAGTTAAGTTTGATCTTATCTTGCAAAGCTTCTAATACATAAAAGCCTCCTGATGCTGTAGCTACATCTCTTCCTCTTGAACCACCTGCTTGTAAGGTTTTTCCTGTTACAACAGCTCGATCATTTAGTTCGCTAGCTATCCAGTCCATATTTTTGGAGGAGGTATTTACATCAGGAGCAGGGATGTCCACTTGAGAACCTATAATCCCTCTCATTTTCTTTGCCCACCCCCGAGTAAGAGCTTCTACTTCTCTCTCAGATAAAGCTTTAGGGTCCACACAGATTCCTCCCTTTCCTCCACCAAGTGGCAAGTCTAAAAGAGAGCACTTAATGGTCATCCATAGAGCTAGGGCCTTTACTTCTTCCATATCTGTTTCTTGGTGGAAGCGAATCCCACCTTTATAAGGACCAAGTGTATTATTGTGCTGAACCCTGTAACCTTTAAAAACTTTAACCTTACCATCATCCATTAGTACTGGTATTGAAACTTCAATTGTTCGTTGTGGAGACCCTAGAATGTCTAAATACCCTGGTTGCAAAGCTGATTGCCCAGCCGCACTGCCTAAAAATTTTAGCGCATCTAAAAATGGGGATTTTTTTTCCTTTTTCTTAAGCAAAGACATTGTTAATATCTCCATCGAGTTATGTTGTTTTAAAGCTACGGTAATTAAAGACTGTATGACGGTTATACTAGGCAAAACAACATTAAATCCCTAGAAAAATTCACAATAAAATAACTTTTATAATGGATAATTTACTCGAAAAAATAGAAGCATCATCGCAGCAAGAAAAGGGCTCTTTTAAAGTCTCTAAATGGCTAAGTTTAGGAGTCTTTCTTAGTCCTTCAACCTTTGCAAAGTTATGGGATGAGCTTAGCCCTTTTTACTTAGTACACTCAGATAGGGTGCTACAAGAAAACTTTTTTAGCTCAAAAGAGAGCTTCATTAAGCATTATAGCCTATACTTCAATAGCTTAAAAAGTGGCGAGCTTCCAAATGAAAGCTTTTTTAGAAAGTACTTTAGCTTTACCTTAAGCAAGGACTTAGAGCACTACTACAAAATGCCCCTTGGAAATGAAAAGTTACTGATTAAAGCTCAAAGGCCCGTGCTACAGTCTCAATTTTTTACCCTGGGGTTTTCATTTGAAGAGCGCAAGGTTCGCTCAATGGTAATGGGGCAAAACACCCTATTTTGGGGACTACAGCTGTCCTTTCCTCAGCTTTACCAAAACCCTTCCTCTCCGGCGATTGAAAAGATTACTAGAGGACCAGACTTCCCTAATGCAGAGCTTTTCTATAATATACAGCGCTTTTGTCGCTACCATACTCACCCTGTCTTCTTTTCTTATAAAGGCGAAAAAATTGTAAGTCCTTTTCGTTTAGATAATGAGAATATGGACTGGATTGACAATCACCCTCAGTTAAGGCAGTTGGAAATTAGCGTTATACCTCCTAAAAAAAAGAAAGACTTAGCCTAGGCTAAGTCTTTCTTCTCTATCCTGTGAGACTCAATTGTCTCGGGCTTATTGCGCCCATAAATCACAAAAAAAAATAGCTTAACTAATTAAACAGTAAGCTATTTCTTATATAACATCAGCAATAGTAGTAGTGCCAGTAGCCCTACAAAGCCGTGTGTTCCAAATTTTCCAACTAATGCAATTACATTTTCGACGACACTAACTCCGAAAATGCCTTTACCGTATAATAACTCGACTAGTACGCCGATGGATAGTAAAGAAACAAGTAGGTCTGTCAAGCCTCCCAGAAAGTCAGCTAACATCCCAAAAATTCCTCTTAATTCCATAAAGTACCTCTCTTTTTTAAAGGTCAGCTAGCTAAGGCTAGCTGGTTTACTCCTAAGTATTTACTTTACTTAAAGATGCTTCAAAAAAAAGATCAACTTGAGCTTTATTGCATCTTAATTAGGAGTTGGGAACCAATTTCTTTTCCCTCACCTTAATTATGACACGAAAAATGGGGTGCTGTCAAGATATTTTTTGATTGCTAATACTTATAGCTCTACAAAACTCTCATTCTTAGAAGCTATGATGTGCCGATGAACCCTTTGATACCAGAGATAAATCTTCTCGTTAGATTTAACTAACTCAAAAGCTGGTAGATTTTCTACACTTTTCAAAATGCCATAGTTAGCTAAATCTGCAGCACTAATACGCTCTACCCCAAGGAAGCCATCATTAGATATTTCACGTGCTAGAAATGCAAGTGTGGTTTTGAAGTACTCTTCTGCATTTTCAACACCTAGCTTACGTTTAAGCTTTTTAGCTACCATTGTCATGACAAAGCCGCCTACAAACTTAATCCAAAACTGTGTAAAAACCCCAAATTTACCTACTTTTGTTATGTAATCAAAAGCTTTGAGCGAAGAAGAAAAATTTTGGTAGATAACTGGTGGTAAGGATTTTGCTAGTACGTCATTACTCCAGCTTAAGAAAAAGTCTTCTTTATCCTTAAGCTCTTCAGAGGTTTCAAAAACAGCTTTTTCTGGGTATAGTTTTTCAATGTGTCTCATGATCACATTGGAGTCATTTACTTGCTTTCCAGAAGCATCTACAAAAATAGGAACCTTCTTATAGTTTTTAGAAAAAGCAATCTCTTTTTTGCTTAAAGGGTTTACTTCCACTACTCTGTAGTCTATTCCCTTGTAGTCTAAAATAGCTTTCACTTTCCAGCAAAAAGGACATGCTTCATATTGATATACTGTAGGATAACTTACCATCCAGGACCTGCCTTATTTTGTTATTATAAGATTATTTAGGCGAAACTAATAAAAATATTATATTAGTTAAAAACGGGATAGTAAATCAAAGCCTTTCTTGTTTCAAGTGCTTTACTCAAGAAGTATAGAAAAATTAGATTGAACTCACTTAGCTAGCTGCTAAAGAATTTAGCTACTAAGATTAGCTATTTTATCAATAAGATGAAGGACCTTTTCTTAGGGCTTCACCTGCTAAATGTAAAAGGTGTTCAGCTCCTTTTCGAGCTGGACCAAGATCTTCACTGCCCCTCTTTGCATGACCTTGTAGACTCAGAGCTGAAGCCCTGGCTTTATTTGCAAAATAAGCTGTTTTTATAAGAGGATCTGAGTCTCCTGAAAAGCTGCTACCACCTGATTGCTCAGCTTCGCTCAGCAGCTGCTGAGTCTTTCTCTTAACCTCTTCGTCTTTAATTTGAGCCAGTAGTCTTTCAAGCTCCTTTGTATCAGCTGTTAACTTAGCTATTGTAGCTCTATGTTCTCGCTCTTCTTCTGAAAGAGGAAGCTTTGCTTCCTCTTTACCTTGTGCAGCTGGTGACACTTCCTCTTCTTCTAGAATACCCTCTAACTTCCTCAGCTCTTCCTGGATCTCATCATCGTCATCACCATCGTTATCTAGATCTGGCCAGCTCGGTATGTCCCCACTATTAATCTCTTCTAACTCTAGACTATCATCATGTAAGCTAAGAAAATCATCGCTTCTATTTTTTAGTTTTTCCGTTTTTTCGTATAGGCTATCTGTATATTCCTCTCTTAGCCTTGAAAGGCACTCTTGCCCAGCTCTTATATCGCGATCTAAAGCTTTAAGTTTCTTCTCATAAAACTTCTCCTGCTTAACTAGCCCCTTATACCTGTTTTCTAAAGTATTCATCCTCTCCATTCTTCCGCGCTTCTTAGCAGCAGCATGTTGCTTCATAATTTGCCCTTTACGGCTACGAGTCGTTTGAAGCTTTCGAGTAAATTTATTTTTCTCTCTATTTAATAAGCGTAGACTAGATTTCACTGACTTTGTCTGCACTTTTAAGTTAGTGCGCAATTTTGATATAGTTGAAGTATAAGCCTCTACATTTTTAGAGAGCTCTTGCACCTTTTTAGATAAATCTTGTGCCCTAAAGTTAATAGGGTTTTGATGACTCTGTTCACTTCCCCTAACTTTGGACAAAAATCTTTGGACAAAAATGAAAAACACTTTTTAATGACTGACATGATCATGCCGGGAAGCTTACTGAACCACTTAACTTTTACTGAGCTGCCCCCAATAGTTCCAGAACTTTCCTGCCTAATAGAAGTATTGCTATTGCTTTGAAAAGATGGCACTTTCCCAAAATCAATGGGCTGAGGGCTATCGCTTGATATTGGTCCATGTGACAAAATAAACCTCCGCTTTTGCTCTCCCCTAGAGGTTTATTATATCATCCTAAAACTTATAAATCACTAACAAGTAAATATTTAAGATAGTTAAACAAGCTCTTATTCTTTCTTTAACATTTACAAAGGGTAAATAGCGGCATGAATCTAAATAGGCTTAGCGCCTAAGAGTTTTAGATAAGTAGTAATGGAGTGCTGCTCACGCATTTCTTCATAAAAGTCTAGCTGTCCAGACTCTATCCCCTCTAAAGCTATACCCTGAGAACTTGTCTGCAAGAAGATTGCTTTTTGCTTTTCTTCAAATTTCTCTAAGACATTCTTTATCCCTAAGCTTAAAACCTCTGGGCAGGAGGGACCAGAAGGGTAGAGCTTTAAAATTTCTGGCAAATTTGACCAACAATAAGGCACTACATCTAAAGTGTTGTGCACCCTAAGAGCATAAGGAAATAAGCTATTAAAATAGCTGGAAAAAATAAAGTTCCCGCTTGAGGGAGCCCCAAAACTCATTGGATAAACAGTAGTAGAACTACTACCATAATTATCTTCTATTTTATAAAGTAAAATCAGTGCAAGTAGCGTAGCGAGAGTTCCGCCATGGCCATGACCGGTCAACCAAAGCTCAGCTTTATAAGCTAAGGCATGGTCATAGACAAAATCTAGTAATGTTTGACCTTGGTGAGAGAGAGCTAAAAGAGAAAGACTTTGTTCTAAATCATGCTTAAGCACTTGTGCCCTTTCTACTTTAGGAAAGCTCCAGTCAGCTCTCTCCTGCAGTTTAAAAATATCATACCACTCTTCAATAAAGGTATTGCTAACTTTTAACTCTCTTCCCTTAACAGCAATAGAGTAGCGGTTTTTTGAAGGATTATAAAAGACACTAACCTTTGAATGCTCATTTTCAATAGGTCCCCAGACTAATTGCCAAAATGAACGAGTAGCAAGATCTCGCCTTCTAAGGCAGCCTTCCATCCCCTGCTCTGTTTTAAGATTATTAATGGCACAAAGTGTCGCACATTGTTGCAGCTGCTCTTCTTTATTTTGGATACTTACAAAAGAGGTTTGGGGTGAAGAATCTAGGGCTTTACTCATAATTTTCTCATTTTTTTTTGCCAGTTAGATAACAAAGGCAATAAAAAAAGAAAAGGCTTTATGAAAAAATATTATTTAAAGTCCTCTTGATACATCTTTAACTTCTCTTTAGCAACGTCTTGATTCAATTCCATCTCTTGTCTTTCATCTCTTGCTAGAGCTTTGAAACCACAACCTTTTAAATAGCGAGGGGTAGCATAACCCTCTATTAAAGGCCATTTTCGACAAACAGTAGGCCTAAAAAAGTGGTGACCGCAACTGCCATCTTTTTTCAAGTACCTACAGCCCATAACACGCCACTTACGATTTTCATCATCAAGGACATACTTCTCCCGAAAGAAAAAGCCATTAATCTGAGTCATCCAAAAGGATTGGATGATATTATTTATTGAGAGTCGGTGCCAAGGGATTAAGATATAGTAACAACAGTTCCCCCTTTTTTTACAAGCTCCTGTTTGTAGGAATGGAGGTTTAAAAAAGCAGCGTGCAAGGCGATGCATTGCGGTATCTAGAAAAATAAAGGGCAAAATAAGTAGCTTAATAGGCCAGCGAATAATAGAAGGTAGCCAGCGCTTCTTTATTCCTGAAGCTGGGTTATCGGGTATTTTATCAAAGCGCATGTAAGTATTTTTCATACTCAAAGCTATAGGGTAAGAATAGTGTTAAAATAAGACTAGGTTAAGAGTTGTAAGACCTTTTTGTAAATAATACAAACCAAATCCCAGTAAACATAGACCTGAAACAACAGCTACAGCTCTTAATGCAGAGTTGTTTAGATACTTTCTTCCCAAAGCAAGCCAAGAGGATAAGAAAAGACCCCAGATAACTACCCCTACAAATATAGATAAGTTTGCTGTAAAACTTTCAATAAATGAAGCATCAACTGCTTGATCTTCAAATATAAGCCCAGCTACGCCAATCCAAAAAGCAATGCTAATGGGGTTAACTATTGCCAAAGCAAAGCCAAGCAAAAATAGGTTTCGCTGGCTAGGTGCAAAGTCTTTAATAAGCTCTTTGTTTTGCATTCCCTGGTAGATACTAGTTATACCTAAATACATGAGAATTAAAGCGCCAAGTCCCCAAACAGTCACCTCTACAGCAGGAATGGTCATAAAAGGAGATAAGAGAAAATAAAAAATTAGCATGGTCACCAAGTCACCTACAGCAGCTCCTAAGACAACTGTAAAAGCTCTTTTAAAGCCGTGGGAAAGTCCCTGCTTAATTGTCTCAACACTTACAGGTCCGATAGGAGCTGCAAGTGAAATCCCCAAGACAATATTCTTGTAAAATTTGCTAGCTAGTAAAAGACTAAGAAATGACATAGTTTAAGCTCTTTTTTTAAAAAATATTATAGACAAAAGGAGGATAAACATCCAGCTTTTTCATACAAAAACTGCTCGTTTCTAAGCGCTTAGCAAGAGTTATTTAAAGATTTCAATAAGATTAAAGAGCCAGCTCTAAAAGGACTGGACAATGATCCGATCCCATAACCTGATCTAAAATAGTACAGTCACTTAGGGCTTTTTCAAACTCAGGATTAATTAGATGGTAATCGATTCTCCAGCCAATATTTCTCTCTCTTGCACGAGTCCTGTAAGACCACCACGTATACTGCTCTTTCTCTACATTGAGGTGACGAAATGTATCTACAAAACCTTCTTTCTCTACAAATCCATCCATCCATGCCCTTTCCTCAGGTAAGTAGCCTGGATTTTCTTCATTTCTATCAGGATGTTTAAGGTCCATAGGTTTATGAGCTATATTCAAATCTCCACAAAGAACTATGTTTCTCTTTTCTTTACGAAGGTCACTGCAGAGCTTTAGCATTGTTTCACAAAAAGCAAGCTTATAGTCCAGACGCTTTCCCTTTTCTTGGCTATTAGGAAAATAAGCGTTAATAAGAGAAAAGTCTCGGTAGTGAGCAACTAAAACTCTTCCTTCATTATCAAAGGCCTCTTCCCCCATAAAAGTAACCTCTTCAGGAGCTTGCTTTGTATAAATTGCGACTCCACTATAACCTTTTTTTTCAGCACTAGCCCAGTAGCTTGAATAGTCAGCAAAGTTAATGAATGAATCATCAAGTTGGTCAGGATGAGCTTTGGTCTCTTGCAAGCAAATAGCATCAAAGTTTTGTTCTTCAAGCCATGAGTAAAAACCTTTTTTACTAATAGCTCGAATGCCATTGACATTCCAGGATAAAATCTTCATACTTAGCCTCATGATACAGAAAAAGTCTTGAGCATAGCTCAAGCTAATGCTTATTCTCAATCCTTTTTACTGTAAACTACGATAAGGTTATCCATGAGCTCCACACCTACATATGTCTTCTCTCTCTTTAGCCGCCCTACTCCACCTTTGATTAAATTTTCGACTCGCTCAAAGGCAAAGGCATCAAAAAATACGATAGCCTTAGTAGATAGAGAGGTTAGTAGCTGCATAAGCAAAATGAAGAGATCAGGTAGATTAATACTCCCAAGAGTTCCCCCTCAAGCCAACCTTATCAAGCGTCATAGCCTAACTGTTCAACAAAGTGAAATCATTACTGATAGACTCTTAAAAGAATACTCATCAGCCATAGCTCACCATATTAAGTTATGGACTCGTGCCTATGCTGAACATTTCAATAGAAACGCACCTTTTGAAGAGATAAAATCCACTGTTTTAAAGATTAAGATACGCCTTTACCGCTGTTGCGTAGAAATATTTAACAATCAGGTCATCCACATCATCGGGCACAATCTTCGTAAAGAAGCTGACTTTAAAAAAATGAGTTTTGCAGTAAAGCTTTTAAGTGTTGAAAGAGATATAGCACTATCTTTAAACACAGTTGGTCCTATTACAAGTTTTGAAAGTAGTTATTTAGACTCTATAAATTACTATCTCAGCCATCAAAATGTTACTTACCTAGAGCGAATTGAACGCGCTGAAAATGTTTTTCAAGATGGGCGCCCTCGTATTAGAGGTGAGTTAAGAAACTTCAGAAGACTTGTATCGGATACAAAAAAAAGTGAGGGAGTTTTACTTCATGCCACTCAAGTTATTAAAAATATAAGATTTAAATCCGATTACCCTTTTTTACCCTTAGTGAGTGATAGAAGTACATGAGTCTACTTATTCAATGTCAAAATTTATCAAAATCATTGGGAGGTAAAAGCTTATTTCAAGATCTCTCATTAAACATATCTAAAAGAGATAAGCTTGCTATTATAGGACCTAATGGTGCGGGTAAGTCCACACTACTCAAAATTATTTGCAGAAACCTTCAAGCAGATTCAGGAATAGTAACTCACCAAAAAAACCTCAATTTTTACCTTCTTTCTCAGCAAGTTTCTTTTAGCCAAGAAAGCGCTTTTTTAGAAATTGAACACTTACTTAATTCATTGGATACTCCCCCAAAAAACTCTCAGATCCTTATTGAAACGGCTCTATCTAAAGTTGGTTTTAGTGATTTTAACACTAAAATTGCTACGCTATCAGGAGGCTGGAAAAAACGCCTACAAATAGCTGCTGCTCTCGCTATAAACCCTGACATCTTAATATTAGATGAACCTACAAACCACTTAGACCTTGAAAGTATCCAATGGCTAGAAAGCTTCTTAAAAAGAGAGGTCCAAAGCTACCTCATCGTTAGCCATGACCGTTATTTTTTAGATAGAAGCTGTGAGAAAACTATAGAAATCAACCCTTTATACCCTGATGGTTACTTTTTCTCTCCTTTTTCCTACACAGAATTTTTAGATAAAAAAGCCCTCTTTTTACAAGAATTAGAAAAGCAAGAAGCTTCATTAAAATCTCGTTCAAAACGGGAGCTTGTCTTTTTAAAGAGTAATCCAAAGGCAAGAACCACTAAATCCCAGGCAAGAGTCCGCAAAGCTCAAGAGATACTATCGACCCTAAGTCGTCTAAAAGATAAGCGCACAAAAAACAGCCAAAAGATTCAGTTAGAAATAGATAGTAAGGATAAGCGCAGTAAAGTTCTGATAAAACTATTTAACGCAGAGAAAAGCTATGGCTCTAACAAACTCTTTAGTTTTGAAGATTTTAAAATAACTGATGGTCTACGATTAGGGATACTAGGTCCCAATGGTTGTGGCAAAAGTACCTTTATTAAGTGTCTGTTAGAAACAGAGCTCCTCTCATCTGGAAGCTTAAAGAAAAGAGACGACCTTAGCATTGCCTACTTAAGCCAAAATAGAAAAGAGCTTGATGAAAGCTTACTATTAAAAGAAGCGCTTTCTCCTAAAGGTGAGTTTGCCCTATTCCAAGGCCAATCAATGCATGTAGTTCGCCTTGGTCAAATTTTTGGCTTTGATAAATACCAACTTGAGCAACGAGTATCTAGTTTATCAGGGGGCGAGAAAGCCAAAATTCTACTGGCAAGAGCTATGGAGCAACTTTCGGATGTTTTCATTTTAGATGAACCCACTAACGACATAGATATCTCAACCTTAGAAACATTGGAAGAAAGTCTGATAACCTTTAAAGGAGCTATTATCTTTGTAACCCACGATCGTTACTTTTTGGATAATGTCAGCAACCAAATACTCACTTTTCACAAAGGACAGCTTCATTTCTTTACTCACTACCAACAATACGAAGATTGGCAGCAGAAAAAAGATAAACTAGAAAAACGGCAAGAAGTAAAAGTTGTAAAAAAAAGAGTGCAAAAACTCAACAACCAAGAGCGGAAAGAATTAAGAGCATTGCCAAAAGAGATTGAAAAGTTAGAGGCAAAAATTCACAAGCTTCACCAGGATATGGAAAAAGCGAGTTTAGAGCAGAAAATAGAAGAACTTAATGCCCTAAGTTTACAAAACGAGGAAGCTGAATCCAAGCTACATAAGCTGTACGAGAGATGGGAAGAGTTAGAAAATCAGCAAGATGCTTAATGTCGTCTGATAATATATACAGCTATTGCTTTAATTTTTTAAATAAGTATACTCCATCTAAGATAACCCAACCCCACTGATAGTATGTCTCAGTTTTGCCCTACTCCCTTTTTTGAAGGTTACATAACAGCCATTTGCCTTATCATTGCAATTGGTCCACAAAATCTATTCTTGCTTAGACAAAGTATCCAAAAAAACTACGCTTACACAACTGCTATGACACTTGCTCTCACAGATGCTGTTTTAATTCTTCTTGGTGTCAATGGAGTTGGAGAAATTTTTTCTTCAAATGAGATGCTTCTATTTCTAGCGAAGTGGGGTGGAGCGTTATTTTTATTCTACTACGGTTATCGCTCTATGCGCTCAGCTTTTGCAACGCATCAAGTAAAGCTTGGGGAGCAAAATCCTAGCAAACCTTCTCTAAAAGAAAGCTTGCTCTTCGTCTTTGCCTTAAGTTTTTTAAATCCACATGCATATTTAGATACTGTAGTGCTATTAGGGAGCATTTCTTGTAACTTCCCAGACCTGGAAAGGCCATTTTTTGCTCTTGGTGGAATTTTAGCTTCTTTAAGTTGGTTTTGCTTTTTAGCATTTAGTGGAAGCCTTCTTAGACCATTTTTTGAAAAACCAATAGCCTGGAAGATTCTTGATTGCATTACAACTATACTTTTATGGGCCATTGCCTTTGCAATTTTGCTGCATAAGCATTAATCATCTAAAGGTCTATAGCACTTTTAAATAAGGCTACAAGTTCTGGATCTCTTGTACCATATGTTTCTTCCATTAGCTCTAACTCTTCTTCAGATAATTGCTCGGTAGCTACTTCCTTTTCTGCTAAAGGTTCCTGCAGATGATCTAAGTCATCAAAGCTTCCTGAAGCAAAAGCTAACTCAATTTTCTTAAGGCCAAGCTCTGCATCACTTATAGCACTTTGATACTCTTCTTCAGCTTTGAATAATCTTGTAGCTGATTCCTCTTTGCCCATCAGCTCTCTTTCCCTTGCTTCTTTTGCACCTCGTATGCGAGCTTCTAAAGCTGGTCTGTCAAGACAGTCTGCCAATTCCTCAAGACAATCATCATACTGTAACAGCTCTGGATCAATACTAATCTGCTCTTCTTTTAAAAGGGCTTCATGAGCTTTGAGTGCAGCCTTTACTTCCTTTGCAAATGCTCCTCTAGGAAATAGAACTTGATAATAGCCAAATATCTCGTTACTTTTTCTACTAAATTCATTCTTATCAGCTGAACTACTTGCTAAAGCTGCCATTTTTTCTAAAGCTTTAGCATAATAATAAACACAAGAAGAGTCCCAGCTCTCAGGACCTGTTTTTAGTGTTTCAAGCTTAAAAACATGCTCTAGATACTTTAAGGCTTTAGGAATATCTTTTCCTTCTTTCAACAAACAAACACCATAATAAAACTGTGCCGGGATATAATCTGAGTCATATTCTATACAACTTTCAAAATACTCTTTAGCTTCTCTAAAGTTATCAAGATAGGTTAAGCACTCCCCTAACTTATCCCATACATATAGAAAGTTATCACTCTCAAGCACATCAAGATGGCTTTTATAATAGTCTACAGCTAATGAAAACTCTCCCATTTCATAGTGTAAATCCGCTAATGCAAGTAAAGCTTCATCATTCCTTGGAAACACTTTTATATAGCTGTGAAAAGCATGTTTTATCTCTCCAAATTTATATTCAAGACCCTCATTACTTCCTGACTGTCTAATAACTTTTAAACATTCAA
This sequence comes from Chlamydiales bacterium, assembly GCA_009937555.1. Taxonomy (GTDB): domain Bacteria; phylum Chlamydiota; class Chlamydiia; order Chlamydiales; family JAACFD01; genus JAACFD01. The sequence goes on from JAACFD010000010.1 coordinate 14,419, forward strand.
TCGCTTCTTCAAATTCAGCTGTAACAAAGTCCTCTAATACCACTGTACTAGTATATGAGCTATTGCTTGCTTCTGTAATTGCAGAGCTACTATCAGAGTGTGGCGTTTGTAGAGTAGACTTAAACTTAGCAGGTGTTAAAAGCTCATCATCCTTTTCAACCCTAAACTGTCGGTCTAGTGCTGTTTTCTGCTCCTCTTTAGCTCCTGTCCATAGACTTGATAGAAAGCCGCCTATATTACTTCTAGAATTAGATTCATAGACACTAACAACAACTGCCGCTGCTGCACCTGCACCTATGCAAAGACTTGATATTGATATATTAGATGACATTTTTCCTCCTATAAACAGGTCTACCCGCCTAAAAAACAGCTCTATAATACACCGTCAAAAATAAATTTTAATTAAGGCTAGATTAAGTTTCTGTTATAAGCACAGCAGCGTAGTAGAGAATATAGCTTTCCTTTAAAGATTTGTTTTCCTACACTGGTCTGCGGGAAATATTAGACCCTTATAAATATAACTAATTCAACATAAGTAATAGATAAGATAAGGAGAATAGCTATGTCTGACCATCTATCAACACCTGTAAAACCACGCCCTGTAATACCTCCTCCACCAACTCACATCGACCCTGCTAAGCACCCCTCTACTCCCTCCAGTGCCGCTCTTGAAGCTCTTACTAGACTTGGAGATAACGTAAGACAGTCTCCACAACACCTATCAGAAGAAATAGATGGTGATTGGGTAGATCTAAGCCCTGGTAGAACTGATAGAACTCCTAGTGATGATTCAAGATCTGACAAAGAGGCAAAGGCTTCTTCAGAAAGTAAAGAAAGTGATACAAGCTCTAGCGGAGGGGTAATGGCCTACCTCAACTCTTTAATGCCCTGGTCGAGCCCTAGTAAAGCTGATTTAGCTCTAGCAAAAGAATTGGAGCTACAAAGAGCAAGAGAAGAAGCTGAAAAGCTAGAAGCTGCTCTAGAAAGAGAATTGGAGCTACAAAGGGCAAGAGAAGAAGCTGACAAAATAACAGCTGAAAAAGTAGCAGCTTCTAGAGAAATTGAAGAAGCTATCATAACTCTTAACGCTTCTTTAGAGCCTATTTTAAGATCTTTAGAAGAGCATTTAGCCTCTGAGCAAGCTATAAAAGAAACATTCACAGCTCTATTAGATAAAAAAGTAAGCCACTTCTTAGAAGGCGAAGACAGAGACAACTGGGGAGAATACCAAGCTTTTAAAACTAAGTATACAGCTGCAAAACCAAATGGGCATAGCTGGAATGCAGATGTAAGCAAGGGTGAAAGGAAAAGACTTAATCAACAGCTAGGAGAGTGGAAGGCGATTGCCGAGAAACTTGTAGCAAAGTCTAATCAAGCTAAGAGAGAGCAATCTCAACCTATTAAAGAAGAGTTAAAAGAGGTACAAACTACCATTTCTAGGCTAGAAGAGGAAAAAGCTATTCTCCAAAGAAGCATTGAAAAAAAGCAAGCTGAGCTAGCAGCTCTTACAGCATGAGCTCTTTCTAGATAAAAAATACCCTAAAAGCCTTATTATGTTTTTTCAATCTAATAAGGCTTTTTTTTTATACTCTCTTTAAACTACCGTAATAAAATGTGTCCCAAAAACTACGGGGATACACAATGAGTGAGCCAGTTTCACTACAAGCTATAGGGTATTATCCTAACCATCTACCTGCACCCTATGAGTCAGATTCGGATAATACTCAAGCAAGCACTATCACAAAAGCAGGGCCTTCACTCGTCCTGGCACTAATCAGCACAATAGTACTTAGAGAACTACAAAGCTCTATTTACCACTCTCCCCCTTCTCCTCCCCCTACAGAACCTATTGAAGAAGTTTTTGAGCATATTAAAACTGGTGATCGCTACCGACTTAAAGCAGCTCTAAGTAAAAATATATGTCATAAAATTCGAGCTGACCATTTAAATGCTCCTTATATATACGCAGCTCTAAATAATCGTCCTGCTACTCTAGAGCTGACAGCAAGCAAATTATCAAAAAGAGAGAAATTACATTACGACTTTTTAGTAGATGCTATTGTAGTAGTTCATATTTGGAAATATAACAAACCCATTACCCTACTTGGAAAAAAAAGAGAATTAATGGGAGCTTATTCCCCTATTTTTTTAGAAACTATTGTTAATCTATCAAGTAAGTGGCTTGCTAGAAAACTTAGCAGCTGCTCAAACAGCAAAGAAAGCTTTTATCTTAGTTTTTCAAAAAGTATAGCTAGAGCTACTTGCAGCTCATCAAGATCACCTGAGCTTCTCTTAAAACGCATTACTAGAGGTGAAGTAACATCTATAGCAACAGGCTGGGATGAGCATGAGGTTAATATAAGCTTCTTTCGTAGTAATACTACCCTTTACATGTCACTGACAAATAGAGGGTATAAAGGAGAGGAAGGAATTGCTATATACTATGGAGACTTTCACACTGCCTTAAATCACTTACCTGAAGCTCTAGAAAAGTTTGCCAAAGAAGACGAGAAGGCCTCTAATGAAGCTTTTATCTGCAAAGAAGCTACTTCTCTTCTTGGGTTAAAAAAAGGCTTAAGTATCCCACATAAAAAACAAAGTGATGATAACTGTTGCTGGATTAGCTCTATTACTGGAGCTCATGCCCAAATGCTTTTCTGTAATATGGAAGTAGATGGCAGATTTTGCCAGATCATGCATGACCTTATAGTAGATAAAAACATTAAATTTACAGATATGAGCTACTTAAAGAATGAGCTAAACTACCTGCGTAATGCCTATAAAACATTCAAACGGTCTATCATGACTCAGAGTTTTCATTTATTTTATGAAAAACACAAGCAGAGACGCGCTGCAAAAGCAATTATCTTACACATTAAGAAAAAGAGTTATCAACAGCGCCTAAAAGTAAAACTAGCCTCTAAAAGACAGCAAATAATACGCATGGAAGATATTATGATACCTCCCGGTAAGCTAAACTTAATTATGCCTGGACACTATTAAAACAATAATACTACTCTTTAACAGCAGCTCTGCTATTTTCTAGAGGCAGTTGAAAAAGCATAGAGTTCTTATCGCCAGAAGATGGTGTTAATAAGGTTTGAGGGTAATTACCTGACCATTTTTTAATAGACTCATACTGTATTAGCTCTTGGGTTATTGACTTTGCAATCTCTCTATTTGCTTCAGCTACAGCAGTAGCTTCTTTTTGAATTTGATAAGCTTTTGCATCAGCTTCTATCTCTCTTTTTCTAGCTTCTCCCTCAGCCTCTATACGTTTATTTTTCTTATTCTGCTCTTGTTGCTTTTCTACCATAGCTAGGCGCTGCTCTTCTTGCTTGGCAAGTTGTACATCTTCTATTTTCTTCTTTACTAATGGGGGCAGGTCAATATTCCTTAATTGAACACCGTTTAGTACAAAAGGAATCTCTTCAAACTTCTTATTTAAACGGTTGTTAAGTTCAGCTGCGATTAAAGTACGGTTCATGGCAATTTCTTCAGCTTGATAGTTAGCCACTACATCACGGATAATATCTCGTAAAAGAGGGTTGATTAGCTTATTGAAATAGTTGTCTCCATATCGACTGAGGATCCACTTAGCCTTTTCTTTTACTGGAGAAAATTGAATTGTTAACTCAAGTCCAATTTGTAGATTTTTACTATCTAACACTTCCACTTTAGGCTTTGTTATCAAGCCATTTTTAGATTCTCTTTCCTTGTCCCCTACATACTGAGCGGTCTGCATCTTTATATCAAAAACATACACCTTCTGTACAAATGGGATCTTAAAGTTAAGGCCAGGTAAGCTTGGGTCTTCTGCATAATCTCCAAAGGTTGATAACACCCCAACAGTTCCAGATTCTATAGTGAAAACAGATAAGCTCAAAATAAGAGCAAGTAAAATACCAAAAAAAGCACTTAATACGGCTGCAGGGTTAGGGTTTGCTTTCACTAGACTTCTCCTTAATTTAGTTATACATCAAAACTTGAGTTACTTGTAGATAAGGGTGACGATAACTGCGTCTTTCTTTTTCTAGCAAGAGAATTTATTCCTCTTGAAATTAGCACCTTGATTTTTTTTACTGTCTGATTCAAATTGCTAATAACAGTTATATAAAAAAATATGGTGCCCTATGAAGCCTTTCTATTACTTCGGTATGTTAATCGTTTTTATTTCTTTAAGCGCTTGTACGTCAGGAACTCGTCACATCACCCTGGACTACCAAGCCTTAAAAAAGCCCCACACAGACAAAGAAATAAGTGTGTATGTACAAAAATTCAAAGATGAGAGAGAGGATAAAAATTACGTAGGAAAAGCCAAAAACTTTATCACCCCTCACCTTGCAAGTGTAGAAACAAAAACTAATGTTTCAAGCTGGATGACAAAAGCTTTAAAAGAGGAGCTTAGACAGGCAGGCTTTACTATTAGCGAAGACCCTACTACCCCCTATCATGTCTCAGGAAAAATCCTTAAAGTTTTTTCTGAAGCTTCTTTAAATTATGAAGGAGAAATAGAGGCCTATATAGCGGTGAAGATTAATAAAAAAGTTGTACTAGATAAAGTATACTACTTCACAGCAAAAGAGCTTAATATGAGAGGGGCACCTGAGTATTTTAAGAAAAACCTAGAAGACTCTCTAAGAGGCCTTCTAGGTCAAATAATTCAAGATGTTGATCGTAAAATTTAAGAAAGGACTTTCTTCTACTCTAGCAATCAACTAGGCTCTTGATGAGGCGAATAAACCTGCCTTGCTGAATATATGAGCCACTGATTTATATCTTCAAGAGTATTTACTATTCTGTTTGAGAGTCCAGCGCCAATAAAAATAGAGGCAATACTAACTAAAGTACTTTTATGGTTTGAAAGACCAGCTTTAGCTAGAGCTATTTCTATAAAACTTCTTGCAAAAGTACTTTCAACAGCTTGAGCACTTCTGTAAGCTAACATCTCTGTGACTCTTACTGCTCCACCTTTGTTATAGGCCAGATATAAATTACCTGCTTCATAGGCTATAGATGTGGCTCCTAGCATAATATTTTTTGTTGAGATATTCTTCAGATCAGCTCTTTTTCCAGCATAGCAACAAGCGCAAAATATTTTATAGGGCACTACATATTGAGCTCTATAAAAACCAAGGTAATTGGAAAGAAGGGGAAGCATGAGTAAAAGCATTTTTTCAGTTCCACTTAGAAAGTTTTTAGCTTCCTCATTTTCTTCAAAATACTTAAGGATTTTTTCTTTAGATTCTGGAGAGGTTAGTTCTATAAGCTTTAGAGCAAGCCTAGTAAATAACCTTATCATGTCTTTGTTATCCGCACTTTTAATCGATATCGTTTCTAAAACTTCACATAGAATATCTTGTAAGCTATCTAAATTTTCAGAGTAAGCATCTAGATTTTCTTTAAGCTCTTGATCCTCTGTATTTTTACTAAAATAAACCTCTGATTTCTCACGAGCTATAGCAGCGATAAAACTGTTTACAACACTAATAAATTCTTTTACATCTTTATACATTTTATAGAGAGGTTCTAAGCGGATACTCTCTGGAGATAAAGTTACCTTACTATCAGAATCAGTTACTGAAACCTCTGTATTATCAGAAAACTCATCATCACCTTTAAATAACTTGCTAATATCCTCCCCAAAGTTGTCTTCTTCTTCTTCTGGATTAAGCGGAGAACTTTCTTCTTTAGCAAGACCTTCTTTCTCAACTTCTAGCATCAGAGTTCTAGAACCTAGTTCATTAATTTTAAGTACTAGCCCGTCCATAAGAGCTGTTTTTAAATAAGTGGTAATGATAGTAGCTAGAGGAGCTAAGGTAGAATCAGAGTTCGCTATATTACATAGCTCAGCGACAGCCTTGTATGAGTTTTCTCTACTATCTAAAAGAGATATTTCTGCTGCTCTAGCAGAATTTTTTCCAAAAGCGCTATCAGTCATAGCTCTGACTTCATCTGCTGTATACTTCTTAGGTCTAATAGGGAAGTTATCAATCATAAATAACCCTTCTTTTTTTTGCTTTAATACTTAAAGTTAATTTATCAGTAAAATTTGGGATGAGATGATAACAGGTTCTTTTTATATTAAAAAGTTTAAACATCTCATTTACAATAAATTAATATATGCCCAACAAAACCTTAACAGACTAAAATAGCCTCGTTTAAGATAGGGATAAAGGGCTGCTTCTCTAGAATTAAACAGGGAATCTATTAAGAAATATTAGCAATAAGTTTTGTCATAAATAATATGTTTTGCTAGCATTGGTTCTGATTAGCGTACTTATGTATCACGCAAGGTTACAAGTTATGAAAATATCAACCTCTAAAACTTCTATCAAGCTAGTTTACTCACAGCTTAACCTTTCATCACCATCTCGTTGGCGAAGCTGGCGATAGTTTCATTTTATTCTATTTTATTTTTGAAATTCTTCTTTTAGAAA
>JAACFD010000137.1 GCA_009937555.1 Chlamydiales bacterium
GTTGCCTTATTTGTTTCATAAAGAAGATTATCTACTTTTAAATCCGCCACCATACTACCCAGAGTATTACCAAGGCGAAAAGATAGAGCTTCTTTGCTCAAATGCCTTGACCCTTAGAAAGCGCTTAGAGAAAAAACTCAAGCCATATACGAAGGAAGGTTTTTCTCTCAAGCTTAAAGCTCACCCTTTTGGCTGTGAGTTGTCTGTTAAGTATAAAGGGGTTAACGAATTAAAGTTTGTTTTAGTCGACAATGTAAAAGCTTTTTCTAAAGGGCGTCTTAATAGTTCCTTCCAAAGAGAAGCGCTGGCAGATAAGAAAAGTATCAGTAAAAACGGCTTTGCCATCCATATACTTCCTGATAGCCTTCTTTCAGAGTTTAACAGAGTTTACCCATCTAGGGCTTTAAAGAAAGAAAAGCCTTCACTAGAGCTGATGCTTATATGGGGACATGGCTTGAAGTATCAAAGGCGTATTGTTAGCATTATTAACAACTATGAAGGCTTCAATGTTCTATCAGTGCATAAAAAGGCTTATAAATCACTTGAAGAGCTTGTAGAGCTTATCTATGCAAGAGAAAAAGTAAGACCTTCGCATATCCGCTCAAAGATTAAGCACCTTCAAAAGCTAAGTCCAAGACTTTCAATAGTTGCCTTTGAGAATTTCAAACGAGAAGAAGCGCGCTATGGGGAAGGTGTGTTGCAAGTTACCCAATGTCAAAGGGTAAAAAGACTAAAAGACTTGATTCGTAATCAGTTTAACCCAAGAGATGACAAGGGAATGAGAACAGAGTCTCACGTAATTCATGCAGCTGATAACCCTTCAGAGTCAAGAGCTATACTTAAATACTTTAAAATAGCTCTTCCTTCAATTTCTAATTAGCTATTTTATACTTCTGCTTTTATTTTTTTTATTTTAAGAATTACAGAAATTTCTAGCATTGAAGAAGATTACTCAAGACATTTAGAACAGCTATTAAGTGAAAAGAGAAACCTTTCAGGTAGAGAAGTCCATAGAAGAAGAAAATCAACAGCAGCTACAGATGATAAAGTAGTATCTGTAGCTTTTAAAGGCAGAACTGGAAATCAAATTTTTCAAATAACAGCTGCGCTGTCTTACGCGATTGCAACGGGAAGAAAAGTTTGGGTTAACCCTAAGTGGTTAAAAGAGAAAGATAGTAATGTTCTTAAAATATTTCGATTAGATAAGCGCTTTTTTATAAGGGGCGATAAGCCTGAAGCCAGGCACCATATTAAAGAGACAAAAGAATTATCAGGGGTATATCAACCTTTCTCTAAACGTCTAAAAGGAGCTGTTAGTTTAAACGGCTACTTTCAGTCATGGAAGTATTTTCACAAAGATATTGAACTTATTAAAAAACTGGTTCATTTCCCCGTGGCAGATAAAAAGTATATTAAGAATAAATATAAGGATTTACTTAAGTCTCATAAGACAGTCTCTGTTCATATTAGAAGAACAGATTACAAAGATAATAAACCTCTACGTTTGCTTGGAGAAGACTATTATAAAAAGGCTTTGGCCCATTTTCTAAAAAATCATGAGTTTTTAATCTTCAGTGATGATATTGCAGAATGTCGAGATATGAAGTTTTTAAAATCACTACCTAACGTAACTTTTATTGATGAAGGGCCTTTAGCTAGTATGTATCTTATGACGCTTTGTGATAATCATGTAATTGCAAATAGTAGTTTTAGCAGATGGGGTGCTCATTTGAGTAAAAACACCTCCCCTGAAAGTTCAGGGAAGGTAATTGCTCCTAAGGACTACTTTGAAGATGCCTATAAGTATAAAGGTAAGTTAGAGGATATGTTTTTACCTCATTGGATAGTTGTCTAGGCCTTTAGCTTCTGACAAACATATTTACAGGCACCATGGTAGGTGAAATACTTTTTATAGTACTTCTCTATCATCTTTTGTCTGTGTTTAATCTCTTGCTTGGACATGGATTCTAGTATTTGAGGGAGTTTGTGCATTTCGTCTGCATGGACTAAAACTGCAATATCTCTTTCCCAATTGATTTCATCTTGATAGGGTAGTAGCACTTCCTCATTCCATATATAAATAGGGATTGAGTTATAGGAAATAGCTTCATAGGTTCTAAACGATGTAGGGCCTACTCCTCTTGGGCAAAGAGAAAAAGTAGAGCGTTGCATATAGTCTTTCCATGCTGGGTCTTTCTCTCTAATTACTACAGAACCTTCTCTGCAAAGTTTTTTTAGGTGTTTTTTCATTTGAGGGCGTATTTCATCGGTATTAAAGTTACCAAAAAATGAACACAGATAGCTTTTGGGCTTTTTAACAATTTCCTCAGGTTGGTCTTTTAGTAAGGGGAGGCAAAGGTCTGATGGCCCACCAGCTCCAATGATCATGACATTTTTAGGGATATTTTCTGTATAAATACCTCTTCTATGCTGAACAATCGTAAAGTATTGTTTATTAGGGTCTAGGTTTTTAAGAAAGGAGGTTTTTAGCTCGGTTCCTCTAGCACCTACTTGCATATCAGTCCAAAATACGGGGATGTAAGTTCTATTTAATTTCGGTTTATGTTTCATAAAGTACTTATAAAAAGCCTCTTCTATCCAAGGGCCCGCATAACCTGAATTTTTGTGGGCTTCTGGTCTTGGGTCTACGCTGGAGTTGGGGAATACACGATAGCCATCAGGGTGGTCATAGGGCTTTTTTAACAGCTCTTCCTGACGCTTCTCTTCTGCTGCTTGAGCTCTAAGCAACCTCTCTTTTCTTTTAAGATGAGAGGGCTTTATACTGTCATTTAGCTTCTCTAGAGCTTTATTGGTTACTGCATTTTTTCCCTCATTAATCTTCTTTAGGGTTCTTTTAGCTATATTTCTTTTAGTTTTATCGAGTTCTCTGATTAAAAGTTTTCTCTTTCTTTGGAAGTGTTTTGATAAACTTCTACCTTCGCGTAGCTCATCAAATAATGGAGAGCCTTTTTCTAGAAGGGATAAGGAAGGTAAATCAAAGGGCTGAAAGTTATCTAACGGTTCCATAAAGTATCCTGAGTTGAATTTAATTATATTTTCAGTTTATAGCTAAGCGTAGATTATATAAAGCTTAGTTTTTACTGAATATAATTTACTACTTACTTATTATTGCCTTATCTCTTTATTTCTACCAAGGTGCTCTTATGATATCAGCTTTAGACTGTAGTGCAAGTTTTATACCTTTTTATTCTTTGCCAGAAGGCGTTGAGGAAAAGCAAAGTAATAATGATAAACTGCAGTATTTCCCTGCAAAGCGTTCTGCATACAGCAAGCTTCCTATACCAGATAATAAAGGTATATTTTCTAGTAATTTTAAAATACCAGAGTTTTTGGATGCGATTGGAGAGTATGCTGTAGTTAAATTATCAGACCATTTTCCTGAATACTATTCATTCAATGATATTGATATTCTAGTAAAAGATCCTGAGCAAGCTAAGCGGGCAATTTTAAAAGTAGCAGAGAAATATAAAAGTAAAGGGGTAAACTTTACTGTAAAAGAAACTCGCTATGGTTACCATATAGATGCCTTTGTTCCAGGTCGTATTAGCCTGGACCTACGCTTTGATATTATAGGCCCAAGCGAAGCTTTATTTACTGAGACAAAAGTATCTTCAGATTTTTTTATCCAGGCAATAGACTCTAGAAAGCAAATCTGGAAAAATGGCATTAAAGTCTACGTTCCCAGTGAGAAATATGAGCTTGCTTTCCGTTACTTAGAGTACAAAGATAAGATAAAAAAGAGAAAGGATAAGATCAAGCACTTGCGTTATGTACGAGATGCTAAGGATAGAGCATTTTTAGGGTTACTTAGGCAGCATACAGATGCAAGACTAAGTGGTAGATCTTTGGAGAGGGAATTTAAGAATATTCCTATATCAGAAGTAGGTAGGGACCTACTTATAATATGGAGTCCTGGTATAAAGTATAAAGAGCAGATACTTCAACGCATAAGAGAGTTTAGTGATATCAAAATTCAAAAAGTTGAGAAAATAGCCTTAAAGAGTTTAGAGCCTTTGTTTAAAGTTCTTTATGAAAAAGAGCAAAGTAAAAGCTCCTTCTTAAAAAAGAAGCTCAAACATTTGAAGAAGTATCCTGCAGAGTTTCTATGTATATCTATGAAAAACTTGCGAAAAGATATGGTGATAAATAAAGAGGCTAAGGAATATAGCTTTGATCGTCGTATCAGACAACTTAAGGAACTCATTCGAAATCAGTTTAACCCTAGAGGGAAGATGGGGGAAAGAACGGAAAGACATGTCGTGCACACGCCGGATAATGCTTCAGAGGTAAAAGCAGTCAAAGAATTTTTAAGAAAAGCTAGAGCCTAGATAGAAGGCTCTAGCTATAAGCTATGGCTTTTATTTACCTGCTTCGTGAAAAAAAGGCTGATACTCAGAGCTGGGATAGGCATCATGGGCGATGACTTTATTAATAGCTGTTGAGTAGTGACCATCTCTATTGAAGACTTCATCAGATTCGACTCTAAGAACTTTATCATGAATATGATCAGGAAGATCATCGATTTTCTTTCTAAAAGCGTCTCTAATGCGGTTTCTGTAGTTGATTCCAGAGTCTCTGACGGCATCGACAGCAAAACTAGCAGTGTCACTGGATGGTTCTACAAGAACAATTAAGTCATATTGCTGAACCCAGTGAAGAGCTGACTTTTTAAGAAGCTCAAAATAGCTATCTTTAGGCTTATTTAGATCTTCCCAGTAGACAATAGCGTCAAGTGAACATCTATCTAGTACAGCTACATCGTAGAGTTCTGCCTTTGCATGAAGCTCAGCTTTGATTTGGGTGTGAATCATCCAAATCTCAGTGTCTAGTGTAGACTTTTCATTGATAGGAAAGGGGCATGAGCGAACCTTTTCTTCAATGATTGTAGTATTGATGTTACGCTCTTTAAGAGTGACACAGATCTGGTGTGCTAGGGTTGTTTTACCTACACCATGGGTACCTGTTACAACAATTTTTTTCATTTGAGACCCCTTTTAATTGTTTAGTTGTTTAGAAGTAGTTTTGAGTTAAACTGTGAGTTAGGATAATTTGCATGTTGCATTACCCTGTTAACTGCTACAGAGTATGAGCCGTTTTTATTAAAAACTTCATCTGACTCAACTCGTAGTAGTTTATCATCAATTTTACCTTGTGACTTGGCAATATAGTCACGAAATAAATCTCTGATACGGTTTCTATACTCAATGCCAGAATCTCTAACAGCGTCTACAGCAAAAGGGTCTGTATCACTAGAGGGTTCTAAAAGAATGATAATATCATATTCATCATAAAACCACTGTAGAGAGGCATCCCTTAGCTTCTCAAAGTAAGGGTGAGGGGTATTACGGTCATCCCAGTATACAATAGCGTCAAGTGAGCAGCGGTCAATAACAGCAGCTTCATACTTTGCAGCCTGAGTGTCTAGCTCCGCTCTCATCTGAGTGTGCACCATCCAGATATCTGTATCAGATGTAGCGGCTTCATTAATGGGAAAAGGGCAAGTACGCACCTTCTCTTCAATGATAGTAGTATTGATATTACGTTCTTTTAAGGTGACGCAAATCTGGTGGGCAAGAGTTGTCTTGCCCACACCATGAGTACCTGTTACAGCAATTTTTTTCATCTAGGCATATCTCATTATTTGCTTTTGATTAAGAAGTCTGAGCAGCTTTTGCTTTTCTATCATCTCTTGTCCAGGTATAAATACCAATTACGCATAGTCCTAGATATACAGCAAATAAGAATGCTTGTGAAGTTTGCCCAATTGAGAGGTTATGAGTTACCCAACCAACGTTACTAACAGCCCAAAGCCATTGCCCTACAACATTTTTTTTAATAACAAAGTAGTTTCCAGCTAGTGAAAGAGCTACTAATACCCAAGTTGGATTTTCTGTAAGCCAGTTTATAATTTCCATAATATAACCTCTTTATTTTAGGCCCCAAGAATCTGAGGCTCATAGTTACTAATAGGGTAGTTAGGGTGCTTTAACACTTTATGTATAGCTAAAGAGTAAGCTCCCTGTTTTATAAATACTTCATCAGAAGGAATAGTGATGATTCTATCCTGCACATTCTCTGGTAGCGCATTATAGTAGATTCTAAAAAGGTCTCTAATACGGTTTCTATAGTCAATGCCTGAATCTCTGACTGCATCTACAGCAAAGCTGTCAGTATCACTTGAAGGTTCTACTAGAATTATCAAATCATATTCATTAGACACCCATTCGATAGCTGCTTTTTTCAAGCTTTCAAAGTAAGCGTGAGTCTCTCTACGGTCATCCCAGTATACAATAGCATCTAGTGAGCAGCGGTCAATAACAGCAGCTTCGTACTTTTCAGCTTTTGCCTGGAGTTCGGCTTTGATCTGAGAATGGACCATCCAAATTTCTGTGCTAGTTGTGGCAGCTTCATTAATAGGAAAGGGGCAAGAACGCGCTTTTTCTTCGATGATTGTGGCGTTGATATTACGCTCTTTTAAGGTGACACATATTTGGTGGGCTAATGTGGTTTTACCTGCTCCGTGAGTACCTGTGACGACGATTTTTTTCATGTGACGATCCTGTTTTTTTTAGAAAAGAAGGGAGTAAATAACAAAGAAGTATTGATCTATAAGCTTATTTTGTCAATGGCTAGATTTATTTAGATATTAAGCAAATTTCCTTAGTGTTTTAAAGCAAGTAATATGGAGTTTTTAAAAGATTTAAGATAGCTAAAAAACAGCTTCTCTCTAATGCAGCAAGCCACTACTAGATTCTTCTAGAAGTTCTAGGTTCATAGAG
>JAACFD010000138.1 GCA_009937555.1 Chlamydiales bacterium
AAGTGCTTCACTCCTTGATCTAGCATATAGCGAATTGAGTCTTCCCAATAAGTTGTGGAAGACACTTGCTTTACTAAATTATCTTTAAGCTCATCTAGATTTTGGGCTGGCTTTGCTGAAACATTCATTACTAAAGTAGTTGAAGGCATGGAGAAGCTGCTTTGATCAATTTGTTCTTTTAAGCCAATCTGAGCTCTTTCCATCAAACCACTATGAAAAGCACCTTCAGTTGCTGGCATTACCACTTTTTTTGCAGATAAGCTCTTAGCAAGTTCAGAGGCTTCATTCACAGCTGCCATAGTGCCTGATAGAACGATTTGTCCTGGGCAGTTAAGGTTTGCAACCCAAATTTCTTTAGAGTGCTTTAACTCGTTTAAGCGCCCGATTATTAGCTCTTTTTCAAGGCCTAATATCACTACTAGCGCTCCTTTATTTTCTCTACAAGCTTTGGTCATTTCAGTGGCTCTTACATGCACTAGCTGCAGGGCTTGCTCAAAGCTCAAAGTTTTTGAAGCAAACAAAGCGCTGTACTCACCTAAACTTAGACCAGCTACAAAAGAAGGAGTAATTGCAGGAAACTGGCTCTGCACAACTCTATGAATCGCACAGCTATTTACAAATAATGCTAACTGGCTATTAAAAGTTTTTTCAAGTTCTTCCTCTGGAAGTTCAAATAAAATTTTCTTTAATGAAAAACCTAGAGTATCTTCAGCTTCTTCAAGGGTATGTCTGTATGATTCAAAGCTATCAAAGTAGGTTTTACCCATTGAAGGGTACTGAGCTCCTTGGCCTGGATAGATAAATGCGGTTGTCATGTAGTAACCCCTTTTATGAACTTACGGTTAATAAACATGCTCCCCATGTAAGCCCTGCACCAAAGGCTACTAGCATGACATTCTCTTGGTTTTCAACTTTCTTTTCTGTCAGCATTTCATCAAGAGCGATGATAATTGATGAAGCAGAGGTATTTCCATATTTATGAACCGTTTTAAAAACTCTATCCATAGGCACATTGAATCTTTCAGCTAAAGCGTCTAAAATACGTGTGTTGGCCTGATGAGGAACGAGGTAATTAATATCATCTTCCCCTATACCGGCTTTGCTGCACACAGTTTTAACACAGGCTTCCATTCTTCTCACGGCATGCTTAAAAACTTCTCTACCGTTCATTTTTAGGAAGTGCTTTTTGTTAGCAATCGTGTCATTAGTTGCAGGCATACGGCAGCCTCCACCCTCAACCCCTAAAATAGGAGCTTGTGTACCGTCGGCTCCTAAGCTAGTGTTTCTAATCTTTAAACCAGGGCCTTTTGAAGAAATAACTGACGCTCCTGCTCCATCACCAAATAGGATACAAGTAGTGCGATCTTCATAATCTACAATAAATGAAAGCTTTTCTGAAGCTATTAGCAGTATATTTTCATACATACCTGACTCGATAAAAGCTTTAGCTACTGATAAGCCATAAACATAGCCTGTACAAGCAGCATTGACATCCATTGCTGGAATGTCAGTGGCGTTAAGCTTTTCTTGAATAATAGAAGCTCCTGAAGGACATAAAAAATCAGGACTTGAAGTTGCCAGGATAATTAGATCTATATCTTTAATATCTTTACCAGCTTTTCTAAGAGCTTCTTTTGCTGCTTTAACCCCCATGTCTGAGGTAAACTCATCACTTGCAGCTATACGTCTTTCTTCAATTCCTGTTCTACTGATAATCCAGTCATTTGAAGTATCCACCATTTTTTCAAGTTCTTCATTGCTTAATACTTTTTCAGGTAGGTATGAACCGGTGGATAAGATATAGCTTTCTCTAGACATTGGGCAAGCCCCTATATAAAATTTGTGGTTTAAAATAAGTAAAAATTATAAATCATCGAGTGATTTTTACAAAAGCAAGCTTTTAGTAGAGATCTTGACGTTCTAGAATAACATCCTGAGGCTCTATCCACTTAAAGCCTATATTGACTATAGCTTGATAGTTGGCAATAATTTTTTGATCTAATAGTTGATTTTGAAGCTCTAGGTCAATTTCTGCTTTTAAGTTTTTCATTCTCTGTTGTTTTCTATCAACATCGCACTCAAGTTTCCAGTTATTTTTTGTTAAACGCAGATCTTGTAAAAAGGGTCTTTGAACCCATTTTTTTAAGACTTCATCTTTGTAACTTTTAATGACTGTCTTTACACTAGGCCCCTCACCTTCAAACCTTTCATGTTGCCATAGTAGAGGCACTAAAAACTCCCCTCTTGATCTCCAGCGCTTTTGCCTAGTGATTTTTGGAAGCCAGCTAATGATATTTTTGCTGTCATCAATAAGTTCAAAAATAATAGGCTGTGATAGTGATGAATCTGTAGCTCTGCTGATAGATCTACGAAAAGCTGGGTGAAGTTTTAAGGGGCCAAAGCTACCTCTTTCACCTAGATTAAGCTCAAAGCTCTTTCTCAAAAAAGACTGGTCTTGTGAAAATTCTTTACTCAGGACATCGATACCAAAGAAGTCAAAAATCTCTTTTCTTTGCTTTTCACTTAATTCTTCAGAACAGCGATACCGTATAGCAGCCTTATCTAAAAGCTCATATAGGAATAGGTCCTGCTTTAAACCTTTTTTTGTGACTTTTAAGTATTCCCAATTAAAGCGGTAAAGGTTTGCTCCTTCTTCAGATGAAATTAGTTTCCCTCTGCAAATCGCCTCTAGGGTGTAGTTTTGAGTCTGATAGTTTTCTTTGATAGTGTTACTTTTTACCAGCAAATCTGTTTTTAGCTGAAGCTTCAGATCTTTATCTGCAGGAAAATCTAGTGAAGGCTGCTGTAGTGAGTGTAAGGATAAAGAAGCAAAACTCCAAAGACATAGGCTAATAATAAAAAAGAAAGCTAAAAACCTAAATGGCTTTTGGTAAAAGGCATTAATAATATTTTCTAACTTTCTTAACATAGAGCTTTAGTTAGTGTTGTTGTTTTTCTAATAATTGCTTCAGTTTATCTATATCTTTTTGCAAAGAAGCTACTTGTTTGAACTTCTCATCAAGGCGATCAATCAATACTTGCTGTCTACGAAAGCGGTCAATCTTTTTTGCTGGAAAACCACCGTATTGCCCCGCTTCTTGAATAGATTTAGTTACCCCACTCTTAGCAGCTAGTGTCACTCCTGAAGTCACTTCTATATGGCCATTAATACCACTTTGACCTGCTACCGTAACGTAGTTACCAGTTTTAGAAGAACCAGCAAAGCCAGATTGAGCGACAATAAGATTATTCTCCCCGAGTTCAACACCATGAGCTACTTGGACAAGGTTATCCACTTTAGTGCCCTTTTTAATGATAGTAGCACCAATTCGCGCTCTATCAATAGTTGTATTAGCCCCTATCTCAACCTCATCTTCGATGATAACAGTACCTAACTGTTTAAGCTTAACTATTTGCCCTTTCTCATTGGGGGCATAACCAAAACCACAAGAGCCTATCACCGCTCCAGGTTGAATGATAACACGTTTGCCTATAGTAACTAACTCTCGGATAGTCACGTTAGCATGAATGATTGAACCTTCATCAACTTTCACTCCTTTTGCAAGGTATGTACCAGCGCCAATAACACATGAGTCTTGAATTTCAACTCCAGCATCTACTACACAGTGAGGACCAATATTAACATTTTTACCAATAGTTGCTTCTGAGTGAACTACTGATAGAGGATGAATACCTTCAAACTGGGTAAAACCTTCATCTTGGTAGAAGTGTTCTAAAAGTTTTTGAAAGGCTTGTGAAGGATCTTTCGCAATTAGAAAATTTTTATCTTCGGGTGTTGACATTTCGTTTGAAATAAAAATGGCACCTGCCTGTGTAAGTGCAATTTGCGAGACATAACGAGGATTTGCTACAAAAGTTACTTCTGTTTCTGTTGCTTGCCCTATGGTAGAAACTCCATCAATAGTCTTTTCGCCATCACCTTTGACTTGGCACTCACAAAGTTCAGCTATTTCGTTAAGTGTAAGTTGCATTTTTTCTCCTTAAAAAAAAAGAACGCCTAAAAAGCTCTTAGAGCTTTAGGCGTTCTTATAATAGTTACTTATCTAGATAAACTACCTAGCTTGTGCTGGCTTTTTTGTGCTGTCAGCAACAGGCTTAGCAGTTTTATCAGCTTCATTATTACCAACAGAGCTAAAGTCATTATCCATTTCAGCTATTACTTCTTTAGTAACGTCTAAATCAGGAGAGTAAAATAAACAAAGCTCTTTTCTGATAACCATATCTAATTCTTTTGACTTCGCAATTTTACCAGCTGCAGCTTCTACTGAGCTTAAAACGCTCATAGCTACTTCATAACCAGACTGGTTTAATGAACGTACTAACTGACTGTGGTACTGCTCTAAATCTTTTAAAGCGTTACCCATGTTTTTCTCATAGTCCATTTTAGCGTCATCAGAAAGACTATCTCTAAATGCTTGATCATCGTACTTGTCTTTCATCATCTTAAATTGCTTTTCTTTTTCCTCTAAACCACCGCGTAGTTTAGATTTTAAATCTTCAAGTTTTTGTCCCTCAGCTTTTGCTAATGCTGACTCTTCGTGACAAGCTTGTAGATCAATAACTCCAACTTTCCCTAAGCCACCGCTAAAACCGAAGCTACAAAGTGATAAAGCTGTTAATCCAAGAGTAAGTGCTGATGCAATTTTTTTAAACATGGTGATATACCTCTTTTAGTTAAAAATGAATTCCTATTGTAAAAAAGAAGTTTCCTACATCGTCCTCTTTAAAATCTGGTTTAACTGGGTTACCCCAACCTAGTACAACCGGTGGCATACTAGGAAGAATGTGAAATTGTACTCCAGCACCATAAGAGCCTTTAAACTTTTTCAAGGTGTTTATGTGAAACCTTTTCCCATTAAGGTCTCCTACATCAATAAAGACAAAGGGTACTAGATACTTATTCAAGCGATAGTCCAGTTCTGTAGAAATTAGAGTTGAGGACAACCCTCCTTTTGTTAGTTTAGAAATTACCTCTGATCCGCCAGGTGATTTTACCACATAACGAGGCCCTAAAATAGGAGATTTATAACCTCTAACAGAGAAATCACCACCTAAAAATAAGCGCTCATTAAAGGGAACAAAACTGTCCGAACGCTGCGGGGAGATAAAGTGTAAATCAAAACGATTTTTTACTATAAGTTTCTCTGTGATATCAAAATACAATGTATTTTCATAGCTTAATTTAAAAAACTTATGATCTCCCCCTACTCCAGCAAACTCTCCTGTCAACTGAGAGAACAGGCCTCTAGTCGGCATAACCGGATGGTTAGTAGAGTCATAAGTGATTCCAGCTCCGATAGATGAAGTAACTCCATTCCCTTTCTCGGCATCGCTTAAAACTTCATCTTTTAGAGGTTTCATGAAGCGCTCATAAGCTCTTTCATCATAAAGGGCTTCAGCCAGTGTATCTATTTCATCACTAGTTTTATCGCTATTAGCTGGGTCGTTGTTCAGCTCTGTCTTAATTTGAGCTAATGTAAAAGCTCCCGAACGACGAACTTCTGCATTCGCTAAGCTTTGATACTCTTCTTTAAAACGGGACACCCCTAACCTAGAAGTATCTAGTTTTGTATATACTCTAGTATCAGATATTTTATAAAAAATTTGAGTCCTTAGAAAGGCATTTAAGTTGTAAATACCATATACAGCCAAGTTTCTTGACTTTGTCTCTTGGTCACTACTTAAGCGGCTATAGTGATAATCTCCTTCAATTCTAAATGTCCAGGGAGTATCCAAAAAGTGAGGTTTAGCCCATGCCACTGAAGTTTGCTTATCTCGTGCTCCCATAGAAAGCTTAGAGTAGAAGTTTTCTCCACCACCTCTTAGAGAGTGAATCCCTTCATCTGCTAAATTAGCTATGCCTCTTACATTAAAGTTATTCTCTTGAAAGCTAAGCCCCCCAATCAGTTTCTCATGCT
>JAACFD010000139.1 GCA_009937555.1 Chlamydiales bacterium
AAAGAAGCCTTTACCTTTCCTTTATAGAGAGAGAAAAGGTTAAACTTTAGTTTCCATAGTGACCTCAAAGTATGAGGTACCTCCATGGCCTTCTTTGCGTTCTAGTTTAAAGGGAACCTGAATATTTCCCAAGTGCTTTTCCCAGCTAAGTCTATCGTAAAGCTCTTTAAACAGCTCGTCTGATAGGGGCTTATCTTTATACTCATCCAAAATAGATTGAATATAAGTTTTTTGTTCGGTACGATCGATATGCTTTTGGTAAAAGGGCTTATATTTATCCATGACACACTCTTTTTCTTTGTCCTTTTAGCAGATTATTAAGGTATTATCAAGAAAAAGAATCAATAGGGCAAAGGACATATTTTGGGAAGTTTTCAAGATTTTTTTATGGCACAAGGTTTAGATCCTAGGCCTAATATGCAAAATGATGATGAAAAGTTTATGTTTGAAGCTCTTAAGGAAGCCTATAAAGCGTATGAACATCAAGAAGTGCCTGTTGGTGCTGTGATTGTTCATGAGAAAAGAGTGATTGCAAAGGCTTATAATCAAGTAGAGATGTTAAAGGATGCAACGGCACATGCTGAAATGCTAGCCCTCACAATAGCTGAAAATTACCTAGACAACTGGAGATTAAAAGACTGTACGCTTTACTCAACTCTTGAGCCGTGTAGTATGTGTCTGGGCGCTAGCTTTTTAGCTAGAGTAAAGCGGATTTGCTGGGCTGCTCCAGATTTAAGGCATGGAGCCTGCGGCTCATGGGTTAACTTACTAGAGAAGAAGCATCCAACTCACATGCTTGAATCTGACTCTGGATTTTTAAGCCCTTACTCTGAAATACTGATGAAAAGTTTTTTTTCAAAGCGTAGAAAGGAGAAATGAGCATGATGGAGCTAGGCACAAGTTCTTTTTATGAGCAAATGCAACTTAGCATTGAGCATCAAAAAGGTAAGTTACTTAAAATTGCCAGAGAAATACTACCTTATGTTACTCCTGAAGATATCATGCAACCTAACGATTATCCTGCCTTAGAGGAAAATCCTAGATTTCGTTATGAAGAGGGAGTTCTTCAGGGGATGCTTAGTATTTTAGTCATTTACCAAAGAGAAAAGCAAGAGCGCCTCTCTTGTAAATAAATTAATTCATTATCTAATAGCTAGTATTGATTGAATTTGCTATACTTCCTTGAAAAAGAGATGTTTATGAGTAATATTTTAGGCTTTCAAAAGCTCGAGTTAGAACAGAAAATGCTTGAAATCGGAGAAAAGAAGTTCCGTGCCAAGCAACTTTTGGAATGGGTATATCAAAAGGGGACTCTAGACTTTTCACAAATGACCAACCTTAGTGTTAGTCTACAGGAAAAGTTAAGTCAGGAGTTTCCAGAAGCACCGCTTAAGCTAGTTAAAAATCAGCTGTCTACTGATAAGCAAACGACTAAGTTGTTATGGCGCCTATCAGATAACCTACTTGTAGAGTCAGTGATCATTGAGGCTCCAGGAAGGGTCACGCTGTGCGTTTCTTCACAGGTAGGCTGTCCTGCTCGCTGTGCTTTTTGTGCTTCAGGTAAGAATGGTTTAATGCGTAACCTTCAGGCATCAGAAATTGTCGGGCAAGTTTATTACACACAGAAGCTTTTGCAAGAAGAGGGTAAAACTCTAAGCAATATTGTTTTTATGGGAATGGGAGAGCCTTTAATTAACTATGATAATGTAAAACAGACACTAAAAATATTGACCTCACCAGAAATGATGGGATTTTCCCAAAGACGAATTACCGTTTCAACAGTTGGAATACCTGATAAAATTAGAGACTTTTCTAAAGAAGGGCTAAAAGTAAGCCTGGTTTTATCTCTCCATGCTCCCAATCAAAAAGTAAGAAAAAAAATTATACCTTATGCTAGGCTTTATGAATTAGAAGATCTACTTGATGCGATGCAAGAGTTCTCTAAGATGAGCAAGCGTGATGTTACTTATGAGTATATTTTGATTAAGGGTATTAATGATCAAAAAGAGCATGCTCTAGAGCTAGCTGAGCTATTAAAAGGGCAGCAGTGCACAGTAAACCTCATACCTTATAATCCTGTTGAAGGTTTGAATTTAGAGCGACCAGATTCTAAGCAGGTTTTACTATTTAGAGATACGCTTCAGAAAAAGAAGATACTTAATACCTGTCGCTTTACTAAAGGTGTAGATATAGCAGCAGCCTGTGGGCAGCTCGCTTTGCAGAATGCTTAACTAACGGTTTTTGCCACTATGGCTTTTGACTTAGAAAAGCTAAATACATTTTCAGATTGTCCTGGTGTATACTTGATGAAAGGCTCAGGGCAAAAAGTAATATATATAGGTAAGGCGAAAAATCTAAAAAAAAGACTAAAGCAATACTTTCTTAAAAGTGGTGACAAGCGTCCTATTATACCTCTGCTACAGCAGGAAGTATTAGAAATAGAAACGTTAGTTGTCGATTCTGAAGTAGAGGCTCTACTTTTAGAAAGTAGCTTAATTAAAAAATATAAACCTAAATACAATGCCATTTTTAGGGATGATAAAAGCTATTGTAAGCTTAAAGTATCGACCGAAGATAAGTGGCCCCGTCTATACTCTATCCGAAAGAAAAGCTTTTCTAAAGAAAAAGGAAAGCTATTTGGTCCTTTTGTAAATTCTTTTGCAGCAAAGCAGACTTTAGAAATTATTAATAAATTATATCCTCTTAGAGAGTGCTCTGACTCCGAGTTGAGTAGTCGTAAAAGGCCTTGTATTCTATTTGAGATTGGACGTTGTTTAGCGCCTTGCGTTAACAAGTGTGGTGAAGAGGAGTATGCTAAGTGGGTTAATAAGGCCATCAAAGTCTTATCAGGTTCTGATGATAGTTTACTTGAAGAGCTTAAAAAGAGTATGGAGCAGGCATCAGAAGAGCTCGAGTTTGAAAAGGCTGCGCAATACTTAGAACTTATTAAACAGGTGGAAAAAACAGTTTCTAAGCAATATGTAGACTTGGGCTTAGATTATGATATACATGCTTTAGCAGTTTATAGAGAGGGAGGGCAAGCTGTCTTAACTCTATTACCTTTTTTACATGGAAAGATGCAGCGTGCGGACACATTTTTTGTATCTGCATTGCAGTCGAATGAAGAGCTGATCTCTTCTTTTACTACTCAATACTATCAAGAGCACTTTATTGTGCCTGAAGAATTTTTGATCTTTGATGAGGTGGACAATGTAGAGCTTTTAGAAAGTTATTTTCTTAAGAAATTTAATAAAAAGTGTCGATTTTCCGTACCTAAGCAGGGAAAAAAGAAAAAGCTAGTAGATCTAGCGCTATCAAATGCTCAGGAGGCTTATCTATCTAAAAGTAAGCAAGAGAAAATAAATACCACTTTAATACTAGAGCTACAATCTAAGCTTAAGTTAGGAAAACTACCTAGAAAAGTGGCATGTTATGACATTTCTCATTTATCTCAGTCTTATCCTGTTGCCTCAATGGTTGTATTTAAAGATGGAGAGCCAGATAAGAACGCTTATCGTAAATATAAAATAGATCCAAAGATTGCAGGGGATGATTATGCTGCAATGAAAGAAGTGCTTACCAGGAGCTTAAGACGGGCTAAAGAAGAGGGAGCTGAGTTTCCGGATCTACTTATAGTAGATGGGGGCAAAGGGCAGCTAAAGCAGGCAAAGCAAGTGCTAATAGATCTGTCTATTGATTCAATAGATTTAGCAGCCCTGGTAAAGGAGAAGGGGCGACATGATAAAGGAATGAGTCTTGAAAGGGTAATTTTACCTCAGCAAGCAACTCCTGTATCATTTAGTAAAAAAGAGCGCTCTTTACTTTTTCTGCAGAAAGTCCGTGATGAAGCCCACCGTTTTGCAATAGATTATCAGAGACAAAGGATGAGCAGTGAGAGTATAAAAAGCTCTTTATGGGAAATACCTGGTATTGGTAGGGCTAAAGCACAAGCTCTTTTACAGCATTTTGGTAGTGTAAAAAATATTTTAAAAGCAAGTCCTGATGAGATTCTTGCAGTGCCAAAAATATCAAAGAAAGACTTGTCAAATATACTAGCTTTTATCCAACAAGAGCTTTGATTTTAAAGCTGCTTTCCTCTACAATACCCTTTTTCACTTATGCTTAAGAAACTTTTTAAAAAAGGTAGTTTATAGATGAGGCCTTTAGCTTATTTACCCCAAAGACTAACTGCAAATATCGCACTAGAATGGAATAACTCTTGGAAAAACAGAGCTGATAGTTTTACTTTATCAGCAATCAAAACTTTAAGAGGTGGAGATGTAACTCTACAAACAATGTTACTAACAGCTACTAGCGTAGGTCTTAGGGCATTAGATGTTTATGGTATGTCAGGACACAAAAAAATATCAGGTCAAGACGTCTTAATTGGTGCTGTAAAAAAAGCTGGAGATAAAGCTTTTATTGTTGGCGGTATGTCTATTACAGCTCTTGCTTTATGGCGTCTTTTTGGAGCAGATACTACTAAAGAGGCTAATCGTACAGGAGTAGATGCAAGACTTGAGCCCTCAAATAAAGGTAAAGTAATTAGTTATGATACTAATGTGATTGCTGACAAAAGCTATCGTACAAGATTAGAGCTTACTGTCCATGAGTCAGATGAAACAGTATACCAGTTTTTTAGAACGCTAGCATCGCCAGTAACAGGACTTTTAAAAGGCGACAATGATTTTATGGCAAAGTTTGCTGATAAAGCTCAAAGTGTCTATAACGAGAAGCGACTAAGCTGGTGGAAAGATATTATAGATACTTTCTCAAATATTTCTAAGCCTCTTTCACTACTTGATCAAGATAAGTATGGAGAAGAGCTTGGTAAGAAGAAAGCTTTAAAAGGCATCGATGAAGGACGTAACAATGCTAACGATAGGCTTCAGAATTACCTTTTCTTAACTTTAAGAGTGGCGAGAATTAGCGCGGTTGCTTTTTATGAATTTGCCAAGTTAAAGCAAGCTTTAGCTTCAGGCAACAAAGATGAAACAGCTAAAATTGTAGCTAAATTTGTTGCTAAATCAGTGCTAGACCTTGTTCAAGAGCACTATGTTGGTATTGCTACAGATCGCCTTGTAGGACTAACCGCTCAGTATGCAAATATTGACAAAGGTATGTATGATAGAGATATTAAAGCTAAAACAAAAGAGCTTTCAGGTTCTGTGTATGGCATGTTTGTTGATGCTGTAATTAACGGAAGTGTTATGTATCTACGTGAGACAAGTGGTCTAGAAGATATGATTCGCTAGTATCTAACCTAGTTTTACAATATAAATTGACTTAGGCCCTCTTCCTTATTTAAGGAAGAGGGCTTTTTTTATCTTCGTCTTTAACTAAATTTAACTCGATCCTTAAGAGATATTCAAATTATTGATTTATAATTAGTGTCTAATAAAGCATGAAAAGGAGAAAGTTATGAGCTCACGAGCTTTAGATTCAGTAGATACACAACGTGCATGGGATCTTGCACTACCAGATACTTCGGGTGACTTTTCAGAACCTGTAGTAACTTCTAAAAGAGCAGGTATAGCAATTAATGCTTTATCATCAAGCATCTATCGAGCACAGGGTAATAGTCTGAAGGAGGCTGCTAAATACAGTCTATTTAATAAACATTTTCGTTCTGTTGTAGCTCCTCAGTTTAACACTCTTGAAGGAATCTCAAAAGCTAGCAGATCTCTATCCCCATTAGTTTCAGTTTTAGTTGAACGTATAAAAGACGTTATAGATGGAAGGGTTTTCTTCTATATTGATACTAATGGTGAAACGGCAAAAGTACAACTTTTAGAAAAAGCTGACACTTCTCCATCTGGAGAGGAAAGTCATAAAGCAAGAGCTTTGGAAGCTGTCCCAATTTTATCAGTTGAGCTAAGACAGTCAGCAGCTCTTAGGGGAGAATTAGT
>JAACFD010000011.1 GCA_009937555.1 Chlamydiales bacterium
AAATGGTTAAAGATCTATTCAAAAGAGAACCACACAAAGGGGTTAACCCTGATGAAGTAGTTGCTATTGGAGCTGCAATTCAAGGTGGTGTCTTAACTGGTGATGTAAAGGATGTTCTTCTTTTAGATGTTATTCCTTTAACTTTAGGTATCGAGACGCTAGGCGGGGTACTTACTCCTTTAGTTGAAAGAAACACTACCATCCCTACTCAGAAGAAACAAGTATTCTCTACAGCTGCTGATAACCAGCCTGCTGTAACAATTGTTGTTCTTCAGGGTGAGAGAAAAATGGCTTCTGACAACAAGGAAATTGGCCGCTTTGACTTAACTGATATACCTCCTTCTCCAAGAGGGGTACCTCAGATTGAAGTAGCCTTTGACATTGATGCAGATGGTATTCTACATGTTTCTGCAAAAGATGTTAAAAGTGGAAAAGAGCAGAAAATCCGTATTGAAGCTCAGTCAGGCTTAGATAAAAACGAAGTTGAAAGACTGGTTAAAGAAGCTGAGTCTCACAGAGAAGAAGACCAACAAAAGCGTGAGTTTATTGAGACAAAGAACGAAGCTGATAGCTTAGTTTATCGCGCTGAAAAGTCTTTAAGCGACTTTAAAGATAAAATACCTGCTGATATTTCAAAAGGTATTCAAGAGAAAGTTGACAGCTTAAAAGCTTCTATTGAGCAAGAAGCTGATGTTGCTACGCTAAAAGCTAAAGTTGAAGAGTTAAACACCTACATGCAGAAGATTGGTGAATCTATGCAAGGCGCAGCTGGTGCTGCAGGTGCTGCTCCTGAAGCTGAAGCGGCTGCTGGCGCTCAACAAACTGCTAACTCTACTGCTTCTAAAGAAGATATTGAAGATGCAGAAGTTGAAGTAGTTGACGATAGTAAAAAGTCATAAGCTTAAGCTACTCACTTAAAGACAAAAGCCCAGCCCTAAAAAGCTGGGCTTTTTTTATATCTTATTTTTTGTACAATGAGCTTAGTATTAAAGTAGCAAAGAAGAGTTATAAAAGATGACTGAGTTTCCAAAAGACTCATCCGAGGTCTGGGTGCGCATGACAGCCTATGACAACAAAGGGAATACAGTTTCCAGCGAGTGCGATGAATTGCTACACTTTACTATAGGTACAAAAACTGTTTTTCCAGCTCTTGAAAATATGATTAAAAACATGCGAAAAGGAGAGACTAAGGTAATAGAACTCTCTTGCAAAGATACCTTTGGCGACCATCTCCCTGAAAACATTGCTTATATTAAAACAGAAGACCTGCCAAATGACTTTAAACCCCAGGAAGGCATGTTAGTAGCTCATTCAGTTGATCAAAAAAAAGAGTGCTATGGAGAAATAGTTAAAGTCTCTAAGGAAATGATTACGGTAGACAGTAACCATCCCTTGGCAGGTAAGCGATTATCTTTTAAGGTAACTCTAGATGACTTTACAGATTAACTTCTTTGAGTAACTAAGATAGCACTTTGAGTCACAGCATCTAACTTATCTTTTAAGGTCAGGGCATTTAAAGACCGTAAACGCTCAAGCTTACTTAGAATATCTTTTACCTCTACTAAACGACCTTTTGTGATCAGTACACTACCCATTTCTTCAAGAGCCTGCTCATGGTTAGGGTCTAACACTAAAGCTTCTTCATAAGTCATGCTGGCTTCTTTTAAAAGCTGCTGAGCATATTCAGAGTAAGCCAAACCTAGTCCTCTTAGGGCATCTGGATTTTCTCTGTTAGCTTCTAAAGAAATTTGGTACCACTCAATTGCGTTAAGGTAGTCTTTCTTCTTATGAAATTTTAAGGCTTTTTCATAGTACTTCTCATACTTAGAAGCTATTACTCTAGCATCTAAGGGTGTGATATAACTGAACATAACAAAGCATAAAAGGGGAAGTATACGCCTAAATAAAGAAGGTAGAGTCTTTGCCATCACGCCTTTCAATCCTTTGATAGAGTAAAGAAGTTTATTAAACTTCAAAACTAAAGTATTTTGCGTTTCACTACAAGTTTTTTTTAAAAAAACAAGCGAATTAAGTCGTTAAAAGTTGTGTAGACAAATAGACTTATAATCAAGAAAACAAAAGGCAGTAAAATATAATCTAATGTCTTAGCATTTAGTGGCTTTCCCCTAAACATCTCAATAAAAGACAGTACAATATACCCACCGTCTAAAACAGGTATTGGCATTAAGTTTAAAATACCTAAGTTGATACTAATTACTGCAACCCAGTAAAGAGCATCATCTAATCCCCAATGAGCTAAAGTTACTTGCATGTAATGCACCATTCCAACAGCACCACCTAGCCACTTAGGAGAGATATCACCCATAAAGAGAGATTTTAGAGTTCTAAATATCTGATTAGCTACTTCTTTAGAGGCTGTAATAGGGTCTGGATTATAGTTTACTTGAAGATCCTGAAAGTGTACCCCAAGTACATTCTTAGCATAATCCTCTGAAGCTAAAACCTCTTGTGGGTTAGGGCTATCAATCATTACTTTTGAACGAACAGAAGGAAAGTCTTTGATTTGCTTTGGCGAAAAAGCCTGCAACATATACACATTTCCTTTTTGCCTTTCAAAGGCTGCTTCCTCTTTCACTCCTATCTGAGCTACAAGATCTTGTACGTTTGGAAAAACTGTATTAAATTCCATAGCCTGATCAGCCTGAGTCCAAGATAACTTCTTAAGTGCATCTTTATCTCGTTGAACAATAGCTAAAATCCGTTTTTGCTGAAGCTGTTCAAAGATCTCAGAAGCTCCTTTAACACGAACTCCATCTACTGCAACAATGCGATCCCCTCTATTTAAAACCTCTGGTAATGACAAGCTTAATGGGTATTGATTAAAAGCTTTAGCAAAAAGCTCTTTCGTATTAAGTTCTAGGCGACCTAGAACAAGCCCCGTATGTTCAACTTCATAAGGAACAAAAAAGAAATTTCCTGCCTTTTGCGTACTGCTTATATCAAAAGCCATATCTTCAAAGTCACTGCGCAGCTCTTGAGAAAGCTTGTAGTCAAAAACAGTAAACTTAGGAATACGTGTGAGAATTAGCTCCCCTTCTCTTAATACAGTAATTAGAGCATGGTTATCGTTAAGTAAATGTCCTAATTGTATAGCAGAGAAGATGAAGTGTCCATCTAGCCAAATTAAGCGATCTCCGTAGCTAAGGCCCGCCTCCTTCATAGGAGAACCTTCCAGCATTGGCTCTAAGTCACTTCCCTCAAAGCGATCAAAAATAAGCATATTTGCTTGTCTTAGGACTCCGAGGGTCTTCATTCCCTCTCCTGCAGTACCTACTAACCTTGTATCTTCATAAGGTTTAAATACTTTATCAAATGGTAAGTAGCTTTGGCTGGCTTGATCCCACTTTTCCCCTTTAACATGAACCCCTTCTTCATCGCCAAGCATTGCTCCGTAAAGGTGATCTTCAGATCTTTTCACTAAGTAATCATCATAAGATACTACGCGGTCTCCAGGCCGAATCCCCTCTTGGTACATTTCTGACTTTGGGTTTAGCCAACCTAAGTACCGTGTAAACTCTGAAAAAGGCTTTTCAATACCACCAAACTGCCAAATGAAAGCAAAGATTACTAGGGCTAGCGCAAAGTTAGCTAAAGGGCCAGCTAAGGCAACTTTGATTCTTTGCCAAGGGGTCTTATCGTAAAAGCTACCTTTAAAGGTGGAAGGCTTATCATCATCATCACGATACATCCCTTTTATTTTTACATAGCCTCCAAAGATACAATAACAAACCTGCCACTTTACCCCTTGCCATTCCCATTGGTAAATAGGCTTACCAAATCCAATACTAAAGACTTCTATGTCAAATCCTTCTCGTTTAGCAACCCAATAGTGCCCAAGCTCATGTATAAAAATTAACAAGCTCAAGGCCAAAAGAGAGAGGAATAAATAAAGGATATCTAAAAACATGCCTATATACCTAAAAATGAGTTAAATATTACCAGCTTCTATACGAGCTTCCTGATCAATCTCTCTTATAGAGAAGAGATCTGGTAGCTCTTGCTTTCTATGCTTATGCAATAGTGTTTCTAACTTACTCGAAATATCCATCCAAGATATTTCTTTATTTAAAAACCGCTCAACTAAGACTTCATTTGCTGCATTTAAAAAGCAAGGACAGCTATCTCCTTCTTTTACAGCTTCCATAGCTAAACGAAGACAAGGAAAGCGTACTAAATCTGGAGAGAAAAAATCTAGCCTACTAAACTTAGTGAAATCAAAAGGTTCTAACACCGAAGCTTCTAAGCGTTTTGGATAACTCAATGCATACTGTATGGGCAGAGTCATACAAGGCTTACTCATCTGTGCTATAATGGAATGGTCAACAAATTCTACCATGCTATGAATCAAACTCTGTGGGTGAACCACTACTTCAATTTTTTCTAATGGAACTCCAAAAAGGTGATAGGCTTCGATAAACTCTAAGCCTTTATTCATCAGGGTTGAGCTATCAATCGTCACCTTTTTACCCATACTCCAGTTAGGATGCTTAAGCGCATCTTCAACGGTTACTTTTTTTAATTTCTCTAAAGAGAACTGATGAAAAGGTCCTCCTGAGGCTGTCAGGATAATCCGTGCAACTGATGATGAAGTTTCTCCATTCAAACACTGAAAAATTGCGCTATGCTCACTGTCAATAGGTAAAAGGTTAACACCATGCTGCTTAACCTTTTTCATTATCAAATCACCTGCTGCTACTAATACTTCCTTATTAGCCAAACCAACATCTTTATTGTGCTCAATTGCTGTAAGAGTAGGTTCAATACCTGCAGCACCCACAATTGCTGAAACTACTAGATCTACACCAGAAAGAGCTGCTACAGCTTTCAAACCATCTTGTCCTTCTACCACTTCAACGTCAGGACACATTTGCTTAAATTCTTTTGCTTTTTCAGGGAGAAATACACAAACTAACTTAGGAGAAAACTCTAATACCTGCTCTTTTAAAAGGTCTAAGTTACTATGCGCAGCTAAAGCATGTACTGAAAATTCTTGCTTATGCTTTCGGATTACCTTAAGTGTGCTACACCCTATAGAACCTGTTGAGCCTAAAATAGCAATATTTTTCATGTAATGAACCTTAAATTAAAATTTGTAGGAAATCGCCTATTCTACTCAGAGCTTAATAAAATGTCGCCTTGTTATTTTGAATTTCAGTATCTTGAGCTGTAAAAGTGTTTTTTATATAGGAAAAAAGCAGTGTTACAAACACAGCAAAGAACAAAATACACACAACTAGCGCCCCTGTAGAGATAGGTAGTGAATATACAGAAAGCAAATGCCTTGACATTGCAACTCCTACTAAAGAGCTTGTAACACTTATAAGAGAGGCAAGCACAAGCATTCTTTTTAACCTAAAACTCAATGCTCTCGCACAGATTGCAGGTGCTGTAACTAAAGATAGCATCATTAAAATTCCTACAGCTCTAATTGCTCCAACAATGTTTAGAGCCAGCAAAAAGGTAAATAAAATCTGTAAATAACCTACCCTTACACCTATAATTCTTGCATAACGTTGATCAAATACAAATACTTTCCAGTACTTAAATAAAGGCACTACACATAGTAAACTAAAGAGTAAAATATAAGCAGATAAGTGCATATCTTTAGGAGCTAAGCTATCTACATTGCCTGTGAGAAGCTCGAGCCCAACATGTGAGTTTCTAAAAAAAACAGTCACTAAAACAATCCCCAAAGCAAAAAGAAAATTGAAGATTAAACCATTACTAGCATCTAGTTGCACTTTCAACATTTTGTTTAAAAGGCGTATCAAACTAACTGTTAAAAAACCTGTAACGATTGCAGAAAGCAACAACAAACTAACATCAATCCCTTGATCTACTGCTGTTACAGGATAAAAATAACTTACTACTAAATAGCTAATTACAATACCTAATAAAACAGTATGAGAGATAGAGTTAGCAACCATGGTTTCTTTTCTATACATTAAAAAACTACCTAGACATGCTGCAGAACAACCCCACATGCTTAAAGTAAGCATCTGAATCTCATCAGCTACTAGAGGTGTTTGTAGATCAAGCACACGTTGCACTAGCACAGCAAAAAACTGAAAAAAATCTACTCCGTAGTAGGGATTTACATAGATATCCATTTTATTGCGTCTCCTCTAAAGTAGGGATAGGGCTTAAGTGAGGATCTACTTTAGGGTCATTCAGCAAAGAAGTGAGCGCTTTCTCTAGCTCTGGTGTTAATATATGCTCAATCATTTCTGCATTATGATGTACCCGTTTTTGTCCCATCCCAAGCTTCTGAACTAGGTATACCTCCCATAAACGATGTAACCTTAAAATTTTGAGCGCTCTTTTTCTCCCTTTATTAGTTAAAGTTAGGTGCTCACCGGCTTGCCTAATATGACCTATTAGCTTTAGACGATAAACTGTAAAAAACAAGAATAACTTTGACACCCCCTGGTACTTACTCAGCAAAGAAAAGTTAGCTTTTTTGCTATCTTGCTCCAAGTATAAAAGGGTTTTCACTGTATTCTCGAGAACGCAACGGTAACGAAATGATAACACCCTATAGGCTCTTGCAATTATCCCTTGCTTAGGGGAAATAATAATAACCACTAGGGCTATCGAAGAAGAAACCAAGACAACCATAGGACCTGTTGCAATAGATAAACTATGAGAGAAACGGGTGCTAAACTCTCTAGAAAGTTCTAAAGATAAATAATTTCCCAAAAATCCACTTAAGACTCCAAACAGAGCTGATAGCACAAAGAAAAAACCTAAACGATGTGTTAGCTGCCTCGCTGCAACTACAGGTGCAATAAACATAGCACTCATCAGCAATACACCTACGCACCTAATACCTACTACTACAATCAGCAAGATCAAAAAGAAAACAAAGGCGTTTAGTGTTGAGGTACGTATCCCTATTAATTTAGAAAACCCTTCATCAAAATATACAGCTTGTATTTCTTTAAAAAAGAGAACAACTAAAGAAAGGGTCAATAAAGCTAGGAGGGCGTAAATATAAATATGAGTATCTGTCATTGTAGCAGCCTGTCCAAACAGACTTGCCTGCGCTTTTTTGTATAGCGAAGTACTTGTAAATTGCAAGCGAGAGGCAAGTAAAATACCTAGCCCAAAAAATGAAGAAAGTACAAAGGTTAAAGCAGTATCTTCTTTCAGTGAAAAGCTCTTTTGCAATAGTGATATTAAACCTAGAGCAAGTAGCGAGGAAATAAACGCTCCAAAAATAGATGTGAACTCTACTCTATCATCTGATAGCAAAGGCAAAAAGGCATTTACTAAAACAACTGAGAGCATAATACCAGGGTAACAGGCATGAGAAAGCACCTCGCCTACTAAACTTTGTTTTCTCAAGTAAATGATCACACCTAGCAAAGAAGCTGAAAAACACATAAGCATGCAGGCTAGAGTTGGACCTCGCATGATGGGGTCAACAAAATATTCAAGCGGAGAAACCCACTGTGTCATGCTTTCATTCCTTCATGCTTTTGCTGACTTAACTTAGCTACTTCTTCTAAAATAGCAAAACCTCGCCCAAAGGTTTTATGCAAGTTGTCTTCAGTAAAAACTTGCTTTACTTCCCCACAAGCCACCATGCTCATATTCAACATGATGACCCAGTCAAAATACTTTCTAATAGAACCTAGGTCGTGATGGATAACAAAAATAGACTTCCCTTCATTCTTTAACTCTTGAAGCAGCTTAAATAAAATACTTTCTGTTTTTTTATCTACTCCTGAAAATGGTTCATCTAAGAAGTATATTTCAGCTTCTTGCATAAGTGCTCTTGCAAAAAAGACTCGCTGCTGCTGCCCTCCAGATAACTGGCTAATTTGTCTATCAGCAAAATCTTTCATCTCAACTTTTTCTAAAAAAGATAGGGCTTGTTCTCGTTCTTTTCTTCCAGGTCTCTTAAAACAGGAAAGTTTTCCATAACAACCCATCATAACTAGTTCAATAACTGATATTGGGAAATCCCAGTCCACACTTTCTCTCTGAGGAACATATGCGACCATTCCCACAAGGTCTTTCATACTTTTCCCCATAGCTTCAATAGAACCTGTTATGGGCCTGATCAAACCTAATAGTGCTTTTAACAAAGTACTTTTTCCCGCCCCATTTGGACCAACAATTGCAGCTAACTTCCCTGTTGGCAACTCAAAGCTTATATCCCATAAAACAGGAGTCCGATCATAATTAACAGTTAAGTGCTCAACACAAATTTTTGACTGGCTCATTGAACTACTCTTCCATAATCGATTGTTTTAACTCTTCAACTATTTTATTAGCGTTATGCTCTATCATGCGTAGGTAACAATCAAGGTCTTTCCCCTCTTCACCCATTGAATCTCCATATAACTCAGATTGAGATATTATAACGTCTATACCCTTTTCTAAAGAGGCTGATTGAACTTTCCTTATGGCATCCTTATTAACATTAGCTTCAGGGAATATACAGCGTATATCATACTTTTTTAAGTGCTCAACGACATTTTTTATATCATGCAAACTTAAGCGCCCCTCAGGTGCCAGGCCTTCTGGTGCCATAACTCGTTTCTTCCACTCATAGCTGGCTTGTTCATCTTTGGTAGCTAAGTAAGCTTTAGCGAAATAGTTAAAAGCATCATGGCTAGTAACTAAAAAACGTCTATGCTCAGGGAGAGAATGCATATGTTTTAAAATATTACTATGCTTTTCTTGGCATCGCCTATAAGCTAGCTTAGCATTATCCTGATAAGAGTCTTTGTGCTCTGGGTCTAGATTAACAAGAGACTGCTCCACAACCTTTATTCCTTCTGAGAAAAGAGCTATATCCATCCAAATATGAGGATCAATAGTTCCTTCTATTCTAATTAAGCGCTCTTGCTGCTGTTTCTGTATAGCATCTGAGATCGCCACTGCTTTAGGATTTTCTTTTAAATACTGTCTTAGCGATGGCCCATGCTCAAGACCTAAACCATTATGAAAAACTAAATCTGCATATAATAGTTTCTCCTCATCTCCTTTAACAGGTTCATAAGAATGAGGATCTAGTTCACCTTTAATTAGAACCAAAGTTGATACATGCTCTTTGCCAACACTATTAACAAGCGCTGCTACCATTTCAGTAGTGCATAATACTCTCACCTTGCCTTTTTCAGAAATCCACTCCTGCGTTTGATTCCGCTTTTCCCCAACACTTTGACAAGAGAAAAAAGCAGTAAAAGATAATATAAAAAGTAGGAGCACGCGCTGCATTAAGCACCCCCCTTAAGAGGGACTTTAGCCAATTTTTCAAGGTCGCTTATCTTATAAAGCCCCTTACTGCATCCTGAAGAAAAAGAAAACTGCAAAGCATAATTACCCACTCTCTCTATAGATAAAATGTTAACATCGGGGTCGACCTCAATACTATGTTCCTGACACTGAGAACATGCACAACTTTTCTGAATATCAGAAAGGTGTATCTGTTTAATAATCCCATCATCAAAGGAAAGAAGCAGGTGTCCTTCACCATCAAGGCGAAACTTAAATGCACTCTTCTCTCTTTTTGCATGCTCTTCAATTACTGCCACCACTTTATCAATTTCTTTTGTGAAACCAGACTCTTTGTCGTTGTAGCAGTGTAACTTTCCTGAGTCACACAACTCACTGATTAAAGGACTCAAAGGAAGTGAAGCTAGGGTTGGTACTCTTTCTAAACTTTCTGAGTGAGATTCAGAAAATATACTATGAGACTTTCCATCTGAATCTATAAAATGCCCCATGTTCTTCACAACCCCCAGTACAGGGACGTTTAACATTTGAAGCATATCTGCTGCTTTTTCTACATCTATTAAGGAGAGTTTTTGTGGTTGAGTAACTAAAATAGCACCATCTATCTTAACCTGTTGAGCTAAAGTTAACTGAATATCTCCAGTCCCAGGAGGGAAATCTATCAGTAGATAGTCTAAATCACCCCAAAAAACCTCTTGAACAAATTGCCTAAGTAGCTGGTTCGCAATAGGTGCTCTAACAACCGCTGCTCCGCTATTTGGTTTCAAATAAGCCATTGACACAAGTCTAATCCCCTTAGAAACAGCTGGTTGAATTCCCTTCTCCATTTGTTTAGGCGATTCATCTTTGGGCAATAACACTTCCATTGAAGGGCCGTATAGGTCTGCATCTAGAACCCCTACATTAAAGCCTTTAGACTTTAAAGAGAGAGCTAGTGAAGCACAGACAGTTGACTTTCCTACACCACCTTTGCCTGATACGACAGCAATTACTTGGCCCACACCATGTAGTCCACCCTGTTGAGGTTGTGTTGGGAACATATTTAAAGACATAAGCCACCTTAATAAACCTAAGCATATGAATGTTAAAAAGATCTATAATTTCATAGGGCCTATTCTAGGAAATAAACAGATAGAAATCAAAGCCTTTCCCTCTTAAATTTAAGCGCCTGTTTAAAAAGTATTTACACTCTAGCTGATAGAAAATTATGGCATAAGCAAATATCCTTAAATTTGCTAGAAAAAAAAATAAAAGAAGAATATAGAAGTAATAACGTTATTATGTTTTACTAAAGTAAAATAAACGCTAGATTTATAGCTCTTACTAAGTAATAGCTTCTAAATTAAAGCTAATAAATAATAAATCTTGTCCAATATAAAATTTAATTGCCTATTCTTAATATTAGAGAATAGGCATCACTATTTTAAGGTAGGTATGAAAATATGAACTCTAGTAATACGGGCACCCTAAGTTCCTCATCTAATAAACAGCAAATTCAACAAGAGCTTGAAGAAGCAATTTCAGCTGCAATAAAAAAAGTTAACGCAAAAAAAGAAAATGATATTTGCCACTATCTTCCTGTTCCAACAGGCGGGTATATGCACCATTTTACAATGAGAAAGATGAAGCAAGAGCAGCCTGAATCATTAAAAAACTACCTTTATCGCTATATTATTGATATAGAGAACCCTTCTCCTGTAGAACCAAAGAAAAGAGCTGCTAGAGGAAGCAGAAAGCTAAACAATATTATTGCTTTTACACAAGAAGACTTAAGCAAGGTATTAGAACTAGCAAGACAAGCAGGCGACCAAGAAATGTTAGCAAAGCTAAGTCCTAAGCGTTCTTTATCCTCTGTAAAAAAAGAGCTTATTTCAAGCATACGCCAGAATAAGTCAAGACAAGACCTATGGGAGCAGTACAATAAATTATTAGAAAAGGAAGAGGAATCAGCTAAACCTATACAAGAAATTGTGCAAACTGTCGTAGTAGATTCTTAAAAAGTATCCTCTTAATAAAAGAGCAAAAAAAAAGGCTGACAGGAAACTGTCAGCCTTTTTTATATCAAAGCTTAATAAGCTTTAACTTTTCTCTGCTGCGTTTAGTTTATCTAAACTCTTACCTAAGCCTCCAGAAGAAACTACCCAGATAAGACCTGTAGCAACAATGATAACTCCTAGGAAATGAGTAATCTCAACAACGTGAGCTACACCCATTACACCAAGTAGACCCTGGATAATAGCAGATCCCGAAGATTTACCTGCTCTACCACCAACAACGTCAACAGCAGCTTTACCTTTAGCTCTTTCATCATCACCAAGAGGTAGGTATGCCATTTCTTTTGTTGGATCAAAAAGAGAGTATTTTGCAGCTTTTACAAAGATAGTTAAAGCAAAACCAAACCAAACAGCTAAGTGAGTTGGACTCATTTGGAATACATTTTGAGACCAGTCAGCAAGTTGAGGTTTATAAACAATAAATGCAAAGAAAGGAACTCCTGTTAACAATAGGAAAATAGGAGTAACTAGTGCAGAGAACTTCCACCCTAGGTGTCTTAGTACATTACTTCCAATTAACATGAAAATAATAGTTGTAACACCTGTCCAGAAGGAGTACATCCCCATAAACTGGCTATACTCAGATTTATTTGGATAAACAAAACCAAGTTGGTCCTTCCATACTGTTTCTGTAATAGCTAAAGCTGTACCGTAACAAATTACTAACATTGCAATTAGACCTAAGTGCTTAGAACTAAATACAAATTTAATACCTTCCCAGACTGATAACTGAGGTTTCTTTTTCTTCTTAGGAGCCTCTGTGTCTGCTGCAAAACGAGGGTCTTTAAGAATAGATTGTAACCATTGATAAAGAACCATAGTTAAAAGACCACAAACAATCAGAGCTATACTCATCTTCTTCATAGCAATAATAAATGGATCTGATCCATCAGGCATCACTTTAGGCACTTTTGAAAACTCTTGAATTGCCTTACCAGAAACCATTAGAGCTACGTTAGCAACCATTCCAAAAAGAGGATAGAAACGAGTAGTTTCACCTTTCTTTCTACTTACCACATCATTTGCAAATCTCCAGAACAGTAAGCTAATACCAGCTGTACCAAAAAGTTCACTCATGATGTAAAATAATGAATATGACCACTTACCATAACAAGCAAGTGCAATCTTAATATTTGCTATTGAAGTTTTTGCCTGTAAAGCTGAAATCCAAGCTGGGTCTGGGTGAAAATGTGCTGAATAAGGGTAAAGCACAAAACCAAATATTGCGAAGAAACCTACAAATATTCCAAATGTTACATGGAAAAGAGCAGTTTTATTTAAAAGGTTGCTTAACTTCGAATAGAAAAGCATGAATAGTACTGCAAATGGTAATGTTCCAAATAATTTTAAGAAACTAAAGGCTTCAGAACCAATAGAAGTCCTTACTAGAGTATCCTTTGTATCTCTCATAATAGTATAGTTAAATAAGATGAACATCATCATAAAGGCCATTGGCAAGAACTTTTTCAGTTCATACCCATGTATCGGCCATAAAGCACTCCGCAGTTTACCAAAACCGGGATTGTCAGAATTATTGTCAGACATGAATGATCCTAAATTAAAAGGTTTAAAGTTTTTTTTGATTTGACATGGAAAAAGACCTATTATAATATCCCGCGTTTTTTTTGAAAACTACGAAAAACTCTTTACACTGCCTTCCCTCTTAATACCTGTTCTTTCAAGACATTACACACCTAATAGTTATTTTTTTAAGCCTGACTAGCACTGCTGAAATTTTCATCACTTGAAATTTATCGACAGAATGAGCGCCTTTTGCTATGCTTTGATCTTCGATTTACAAATTCAGATCTATTTATTTAAAGCTCTAATAAACCTAAGGTTTTAAGGTATGGAAAAACAAAAGCGCTGGCAACTACTTTTAATTTTAACAGTAATCGCTATTACAATCTTTAACGTCTTACCAACAATGTTTTACTACTCTCAGCCTTTAGATCAGCCCATTTCAGCTGACAAAGCTAAGAAGATAAGCCAAAACATCAGTAAGAATATTGAAACTATTAAATCTGATAACATTAAGTGGCTCAATGCATACTGCAAAAACCTACAGATCAAGCCATCTTCTATTGCCAATGATAACGACGATAGCTCTACAATCGTAGTTAAATTTCAAAATAAAGAAGACTTAACCTTATTTAGTAAGTACTTTGATGAAGCTGGCGCAGCTATTCCATTTGTTCCTGCTCAGATGAGCTTAGCAGAAGCTCCTTCTGGAACTGGAGAGCTTACCTTACGTGTCAAACGCAACTTGAAGTCTTTCATACCTCCTTCGGATTATGATCGCTACTTTACCTACTCAACTAAATTTTCAGCCAAAGGTTCTGTAGACCCATTCTACAAGGAGCTAGTAAACGACAGACTGTTTTTACTCCTAAAAGAACTTATAGGACAAAGCTCTCAAAATGAAACTGTCAACTATCTCTTAAGCAGCTCTTCAAATGACCAAAGGTCTTCTGAATTAGCTGTTAACTTTGCTGAAAAGATTGTAGCTTACCAAAATGTCTTTGGATCAGACTCAGATGTACCTGCTCGCTTCCACCAACAGCTAACTAAAAGTGCTAATGGTAAATCCCTTAAAACTCAGCTGAGTAAACGTTTTGAAGAAAGTAAGTCTTATATAGAAAATCTAGAAAAAGAGCTGCTTGCTGGTCAAACTCCAGAAAATATGCCTCCTGAGAAAAGACGTTTCTTTGAAACTCTGACCAAACAAAAACAGAGTCTACAAAGTGCTTTAACTATACTAACAACTAGCCAAGATAAATTTGCGAGCCCTTCTTTCCCTTATTCAGATAAGCAGATAAAAACTCTGATCGAGCAATCTGCAAAAAGTCAGCAAAAGGATCAGATGGTTCAAGATATCAGCTTAGATAAAAGACACCCCTTTATCTCTAATGTTATTCTAGACTGGAAAGCTGGCAAAGTATTTTTAAAGCTGCATGATGATGTAGCAGCCTTAAGATCTGCAAAATCAAATACTGAAAAGCAAGACTACCAAAAAGAGCAAACAAACTACTTGCTCTTCAACGAAATAGCCCGTATCTCCAGAGAAAGTGATGAAGTACTTTCTCCAAAAGGAAATACTTTTGAGTTATCTCTCGACAACCTACAAGGTAGTCGCTCAGTACTGGCACTAAACTTACAA
Source organism: Chlamydiales bacterium (assembly GCA_009937555.1). Taxonomy (GTDB): domain Bacteria; phylum Chlamydiota; class Chlamydiia; order Chlamydiales; family JAACFD01; genus JAACFD01. Next base: position 14,485 of record JAACFD010000011.1, read on the forward strand.
AAAGTTGCCGAGCAAAGAACAAACTCCTTACTGAACAAGCTAAGAAAGCGTTGGACTCCTGAGCACTCAGAGCTTAAAGCAAGTAGCTTCCCTATTTACTCCTGGGAAGAGTTTAGCACGTTAAGCGAAGAACAAAAACAACTAGGACTGGTAGTGCTAGCACCTGTAGCAAACAGTTCAGCTCCTGAAGAATTCAACAACAATAGCTTGTACATCGTAGCTAAAGGTTTAAACAAAATTAGCAACAAGATAAGTCAGAATGCTGCTCAGTCTGAAGAAACTGAAAAGTACCTGAGAGATTGGGCTCTTTTAAATGAACTTTTAAAAGAAGAAGGCTTCCATATCCGTTACTCAGGCGCTGAATTCTCTCTACCTGGATTTGATAATGACATCATATTTAGGCAAGACGAGTACTACCAAAACCTTGTTGCTGCTACTAGAGAAGACTTTAAGGTATCAGGCAGCAAAAAGTTTGCTACTTTAGAATTTTCTAATATGGAGCAAAGAATCCTAACCGAGAATAAAATTGACGATAAAATTCATGAAGAGCTTTTGACCTGGAAGCAAGACTACCAAAAGGCACAAGTAGATTTAAATGCTGAGAGTAAATACAAAATCCCGGCTCCTACTAAAAACGCTCTAATGGCAAATGTTGCCCTTACAATGAAAAAATATGTCAAAGGTGATGATAGAAAAATCCTTAAGTGGGGTTTAGATCTAAAAGGTGGAAAAAGCGTTAGAATAGGCTTAAAAGACCAGAATAACCAAGCTGTTAGCAATGTAGCAGACCTTAACCAAGCTCGTAATGAACTCTACAACAGAGTAAACAAAATGGGTGTTACAGAGGTTAACCTACGTATTGAAGGTAATAATATTATTGCCGATTTCCCTGCTTCACAAAACTTTTCAGCAAAAGAGTTAATTAAAGCTTCTGCAATGTATTTCCACATTACTAATGAAAAGTTTGGTCCTCATAACCCCGCTATAGCTAAGGATGTTCACCAGTTCCTACAGGGAGTTTGGAATGAAGCTGTTGTAACTAATCAAACAGAGATAGCAAATATCCAGGAGATTGCCTATAAGCATTTAACTGGAGGCTCTGCTGATGAGGATGCACCTGCTCAACCAACAAATTCCTATGCAAAGACACTTTACGAAAATGGTCTGCGCTTAGCGAACCCTAAAAAAGACGGTATTAGCCATACATATAATGACACTCTATCTACTATAGCAAAGTATAGAGGAGATTCCCCTTCAAGTTGGGGGGGACATAGTCACCCTCTAAGTATTGTGTTTAATAACTATGCACTAGAAGGATCAAGCTTAGATAGCGTTCAACCTCACTACGACCCAACTGATGGGCATAACTTAAGCTTCACTGTTAGTGGCTCCTACACTAAAGGTAACCTTAGTGGAAACCCTAGAGATGATTTTTACCAATGGACTTCCCAGTACTCTAAAGAGGGCATTAAAGGAACTCCTAAGGAATCTTTTTCAAAGGGAGAAGGTTGGAGAATGGCTGTAATTTTAAATGGCCAAATTATTAGTTCTCCCACACTTAACGCTAGCTTAAGAAATCAAGCAAAAATTGTTGGCCGCTTTTCTCAAAGAGAAGTTGCTCAGTTAGCTGCAGATTTAAAAGCTGGTTCATTAAGCTTTACACCTCAGATCCTATCAGAGGAAAATGTTAGCCCTGAATTAGGCCAAGGTGAGCGCAGCAAGGGAATTAATGCGACTATATTAGGCCTTGTTGCTGTCGTTGCAGCAATGATACTAGTCTACCGTTACGCAGGTTTTATTTCCTCAATAGCTATCTTATTTAACCTGCTTATCATGTGGGGCATCCTACAAAACCTAAATGCTATATTAACTCTAAGTGGCATTGCTGGTATTATCCTTACAATTGGTATGGCTGTTGATGCAAATGTGTTAGTGTTTGAGAGAATTAAAGAAGAGTTCGCTATTTCAGGAAAGATCAGTTCTGCTATACAAGCTGGTTACAAAAAAGCATTCTCTGCAATTTTTGACTCCAACATTACCACTATTATAGCTGCCTTCATCCTACTCCAGTTTGACTCTGGACCAATTAAAGGTTTCGCTGTCACCATTATGATTGGTATTATTTCATCTATGTTTACAGCATTATTTATGACACGTTTTTACTTTATAGGCTGGATCCAGAATCCAAAGAATACCAAGTTAAACATGTCAAACTTAATCCATAATACTAAGGTTGACTTCCTAGCTAAGTTCAAGTATGCCATTGTTATATGTCTGGCAGTTACCCTTGTAGGTGGCTTCTTAATGTATGAACAAAGAAATACTATTCTGGGAATGGATTTCACAGGTGGTTATGCAATTAACCTAGACCTTAAAGAGCAAGGGCAAGTGAGTTACCGTGATAAACTTAACTCACTACTTACTGATAAAGGTATCAATCCTGGAGATGTACAGATAAGAGAGCTTGACAATCCAAATGAACTTTATGTTCAGTTGGGTAGAGGTATTGACCAAGAAGGTAAACCTTTTTATGGTATGCCTGAAGAACTCGAACTTGAGAAGTTCACATACAACTACGAGAAGAACCCAAGACTTGCTTGGTTAGTGCAACTTCTTAATGAGAATAACTTACCTTTAAAAGAAAGAACATTACCTTCTTTAGGTCAAAACTGGAAACTTATGAGTGGTCAGCTTTCAGATGCTATGAAAAACCAAGCTATACTATCTTTAGGCTTAGCACTGTTTTGTATCCTGGTTTACATCTCATTCCGTTTTGAATTTAAGTATGGAATTAGTGCTATCTTAGCTCTAGTTAACGACATACTTGTGTCTCTAGGCATTCTTGCAATATGCAACCGTATGGGCATGCCAATACAGATTGACATGCAGGTAATTGGAGCTATTATGACTATAATTGGTTACTCTTTAAACGATACTATTATTGTATTTGATAGAATCAGAGAAGACGTTCAATTATATCGTAAAAAATCTCTTAGAGACATTATCAACCAAGCAATTAATGCCACACTAAATAGGACCTTAATGACTTCTGGTACTACCCTTTTAGTACTAGTAGCTCTACTATTATTTTCAGGTCAGGCAATATTTAGTTTTGCTTTAATTATGACAGTAGGAGTTGTTGTGGGAACAATCTCATCCCTATTCTTAGCTTCTCCTATCATGCTGTTTTTCCACTATCGAGAACAGCACGCTTTAAAACAGCAAAACGCTTAGTTTACAACCCGCTTACCTTCAAAAGGTAAGCGGGTTTTTTATTATTTTCTTTATTTCCACTTTCGTTTTGAGTACACTTATACAAAAATATGTTTCAAAAGAAAATTACTGCAAGGCACAATAACCGGCCTCAAAAACTATTTAGGATACGCAAAATAAAACATTAGATGACGCTTTATCTACGTTAATTTTTACATCTTTCACTTTTGAAATCATGTTTTTTAAACATTCTTGTATAAAAAGAGTTGTGTTAGATGTTATTTACAGAATCCGAGCTGGAGTGGGTTTATCCAGAAGTTAATGAAACCTGGATTAGCAAAATATCAAAAGAATTTTGCTTAGATTACGTCACGTCTAGAATCCTAGCCAATAAAGGGTTCTCCACCCTAAAGCAAGTTAATCGCTTCCTTTACTCAATGCTTCCAAACTTGCATAATCCTTCCTCTCTTTCCGATATGGATGCAGCAATCAGCCGCTTAAAAGACGCTGTTCATAAGAAAGAAAACATCCTTATATTTGGAGACAATGATGTTGATGGAATGACAGGAACTGTGATTCTAATTGATTTTTTCCGCTACCTGGGTTTAAAAGTTTTTTACTGTTTCCCAGACCGTAACTTACAAAATGAGAAGCTTCTTAACGGCGCTATTCAAAATGCTATAGACAACGACTGCCGCCTTTTGATTACCGTTGACTGTGGTATCACTGCTGCTGCTGCTATTGACGAGGTTGTAAAAAGAAATATCGATGTTATTGTAACCGATCACCACGAGCCAACTGGACGCATTCCCAACTGCATTGCCACGCTGAACCCAAAATTAACAGAAGACCCCTACCCTAATAAGGACCTTACAGGTGTCGGTGTCACTTTTAAACTAATCCATGCCTTCACTTCTGATTTAGTTAAGAGTAAATCAGCGTTAGCTGAAGGAATTGATTTAAAGAACTACTTAGATCTTGTAGCTCTTGGTACGATTGCTGACATGGGTGCCCTTGTTGGAGAAAACCGTATCCTTGTTCGCTATGGTCTTGATGCTTTAAAAGAAACTAAGCGTGTTGGTTTACAAAAACTTTTATCTATATGTGAACTAGCTCCAAGTGAGATAACCCCCACCACTCTTGCTCTTAAAATTGCTCCTAGACTTAATTCTCTTGGACGTATTGATAACCCCAAAAAAGGGGTAGAGCTATTACTTATGAGCAATGAAGAAAAAGCTGAAGATCTGGCTAAAGATCTAGAAGCTAATAATAGCGAGCGTCAACGCATTGAAAAAGAGATGACAGATAATATTCAGGATATACTGGATAAAAACCCTTCTATACTAGAAGAACGCGCTATTGTACTCTCATCAGACAAATGGCACGCAGGTGTCATTCCAATACTAACTTCTAAGTTAAGTAAGCAGTTCAATCGTCCTTGCCTTATTATTGCTGTCGAATCAGGAATAGGCAAAGGTTCTTTAAGAACTATTCAAGAATTTCCTCTAATTTCTCCACTGAAAAGACTAAGTAGTTTACTAGTTAACTTTGGAGGCCATGATTTTGCGGCAGGCTTAACCATAAAAGAGGAAAATATTCAGCAGTTTAAAGAAAGGTTTCTAAAAGAGTGCACAAAAAAGCTTAAAGAAACTGACCTGCATCAAAAACTCCAACTAGATTCACAAGCTGACTTTTCAGATCTTACTTTTGATTTTCTGGAGTCTTTAGCTCTTCTAGAACCTTATGGAACTAAAAATTCACCACCAGTCTTATACACAGAGGTGAAGCAAGCATGGTTACCTAAGATAGTAGGAGGCTCTCACCTTAAACTTTATCTCCAACAAGGTGAACGTATTTTAGAGGGTATTGCATTTGGTATGGCACACAGAAAAGAAGAGTTAAAGGGTAAGAATCTTAAGCTCACTATTGCCTATACCCCTCAGATAAATACCTTCCAAAATAAGTCTAGTATTCAGCTTCTTATTAAAGATTTTAAAAGAAGCTAAAAAAAATAAAAAAAAGTTGTACATAAAAAAAACCATCTCCTACACTCAAGACAAATTTATTTACGATGGTAAAAAAAACAATCTATTCCTCCTCCTCTTTCTAGAGCATATGCTCTAGAACTCTTATCCTGAAGCACTCTGCTTCAGGATTTTTTTTATTCTAAAGGCTACATAAAAAAGGGCCCACTTTTACAAGTGAGCCCTTAAAATAGTCATCAAAATGCTAATTGTTATAACTAAATAGCCATATTGTCTTTAGCTTTCTCTATTTTCTTGCTTTCCAAACGCTTTTTATACTCTTCAATATCACTAAGGTGCATTACCCATGCAGCTCCTTTTCTATGAGCCTTAAGAGCACCTATTCTAGTTGCATAGTAAATTTTTTGTGCTGGAACATTAAGCATCTTAGCTGTTTGGTTAACAGAAAAGTATCCTTTACAGCTATCGAAGATAAGTTCTCCGTCAAATGTTGACTTAGATCTAGAATACTTCTCTTTTCTGTAGTTTTCTAGGTCTTCTAAACGAATTGTCCATCTAGAAGAAGTTTCACTTTTAGTAGCACGAAGCTTTTTAAGCTTAATAGCTACATAGATTGCTTGGCGTGTTACATTATTAAGACGAGCTGCTTCTGTAATAGAAACTACTTTATCTGTTTGAGTCTCTACTTGAGTCTCAGCAGTAAAGCTGTTAGCTTGCTGCTCTTTCTTTTCCCCTTCAGTATCTTGTTGTTGATACTCTTCATTATTATGGTATGTATTAAACATAATAAAAACTCCAAAATTACTTAATTACGATTATTATAAAAATTACAAGTTACTTATTTTAAAA
>JAACFD010000140.1 GCA_009937555.1 Chlamydiales bacterium
TATGGGGGGTAATGACTCCTATTTTGCTTTCGTTATGTCTTTAGCTACAGGGGACTTAATTGTTGCTTCAGTTTCTGATGACCAGGGGAAAGTTCATGTGCAAAGCCAAGAGAGCTCATTCTTTATTAAGCCTGGATGGGAGTATTTTAAGGCAGGACATATACTACTTGACGACTAAGATCAATATGAAATAACCCATCATCTTCTTTAGAACCCGAAAAAGCTGTTTTTAATATTTTCAAGCCAAGCTCTCCCATAGCTGTAGTCTTGACTTCATCAAAACTTGTTCCTAATAAGCCCAGGTGTTTGAGGCTAGCTAAAGAGCGTTTTTCTGGGTAAGAGTGAAAGCTATCAATATTTAAAAAAGTTACAGTAACCGTAATACCTGGGTAGTTGCATTCATTAGCGCTGGAGTCTTGACGCACAAGACGCACTGGTGGTGGTGGGATATCATCTAGACTTGGGAGCTCTGCTGCTACAGGGGCTATCTCACTGTAGGAAGCTGCAGTTTTATATGATGCTGGTTTAGTATGAGTTGAGTTTTTTTGCCTATCATGTAAGAGAGGGTTGAATCCTTCGCCAGGGGGGAGTGAGTAGTAGTAGGGACGGTGTTGAGGAAAGTTGCTTGTGTAAAGGGGCATTAAACTTCTCCTTTTCTGTGTGTTACGTTTACCGCTGACTATTCTATATAAGATAGAGAGTAATTGTGAAGCTAAAAAGCAAATCAAAGTTTATCTGCGAGCTAGTTAAGCTGTTCTTTTCTATGGGAAAAAAATCAAATAATTTCTTATAAGAGCATTATGCCAACTTAAGCTAAAGGTAAGATGATGAGGCAAAGGTGGTCTTCAAGAACAATGTTTTTATTTGCAGCTATTGGATCTGCAGTAGGGCTCGGTAATGTATGGCGCTTCCCTTACCTAGCCTATAAGTTTGGTGGAGGAGCATTTTTAGTTCCTTATTTGATTGCTCTTTTAGTGATGGGGATACCCTTGTTAATGCTAGAGTTGATGCTTGGGCAAAAGCTACAAGCAGGAGGAGTTAAGGCCTTTAAAAAAATTAACCCTCGCTTTGAAGGCATTGGATTTGCAGGAATATTTCTTAGTTTTATTGTAGTAGCCTATTACGCAGCAGTCATGGCGTGGATGCTTATCTATTTACTTCAGTCATTTCAAAATCCTTTGCCATGGCTAGGAGATACTAAAGCTTTTTTCTTTGACAACACCTTGCAGATTTCTTCAGGTATTGAAGTTGTGGGAAGCATTAACTCTTTTACTATCGCTTCTTTATTTGCTGTATGGGTCATGATTTATTTCTGTGTTTGGAAGGGAGTTGAGTCAGCAGAAAAAGTAATTAAAATAACAGCTCCTCTGCCGATATTTATTCTAATATTACTCTTTATTAGAGGAATTACTCTTGAGGGAGCAATGCATGGCATTGCTTACTACATTAAACCTAATTTTTCTTTGCTTTGGTCTAGTGAAATTTGGATTGCTGCAGCTTCTCAGATATTTTTTACCTTATCTTTAGCTCTTGGTGTCATGATAGCTTATGCAAGTTATAATAAAAAAGAGCAGTGCATTAAAAAAGATGCCTGGGTAATTTCTATTGTTAATAGCTCTATTAGCTTGTTTGCAGGCTTTGTGGTTTTTTCGATTATAGGCTATATGTCGCTAGAAACTGGCAAACCAGTGTCAGAAGTTGCGGTTTCTGGGCCAGGTCTAGCATTTGTGGTTTTTCCAAAAGCTTTGTCTTTGATGCCAGCTCCAAATCTAGTAAGTATTATGTTTTTCCTAATGCTCCTTACACTAGGTATAGACTCAGCTTTTTCTTTAGTAGAAGCTATTAATACCTCAATTAAAGATGTATTTAAGAATGTGACTAAAGAGAGAATAGCGTTTTATGTGTGTAGTGTGGCCTTTGGCTGTGGCGTTATTTTTTGTACTCAAGCAGGGCTCTACTTTTTAGATGTAATTGATCATTTTATAGTAGAGTTTGGTCTCGTTTTTCTAGGGCTGATTCAGTGCCTTAGCATAGCATGGGGGTACGGCGCCAATAGATTAAGAGAAGAAGTTAATAGTTTTCAGCAGCGTAAAATAGGCGCCCTATGGGCGGCTCTTGTCAAGTACGTGATCCCTATATTTTTAATGGGACTTTTAATAGAGCAAGGCTTGAAAGAGATGAAAGTAAACTATGAAGGGTACCCGAACTGGGCTATTGCTTTTGCATAAGCTCTTACAGCTTTTCCCTTTATCGTTACTTTATTTGTATACTTTAGAAACAAAAATGATAAGACCTTACAAAAGGTATAGTAAATTAAGGAAAGATTATGACTGAAGCACTAAGAGCATTTGCGACTATTTTTGCAGGTATAGGGATCTTATTTGTAGGCTTAGCTATTTTTAAAAAGTTTACAGATGTATTACTGGTAAACCGCCGTTTCAGGATGCTAATCACCAGGTGGGTTTCTAAGATAGGGCTTTCTGCTATTACAGGAGTTGCTCTTGGAGCAATTACTCTCAGTACAAATACAGTACGTACTATATTTTCAAACTTACTATCTGTTCGCTCTATTGCTCTAAGGCAGGCTCTAATCCCAATGAGCTGGACTATACTAGGCACTTGTTTTATTTACTTCTTATTTGCCTTAGACTTACAGACTGCTTCTGTGGTTTGTTTAGCAATAGGTAGTTTAAATTTTGTTATCTCAAGGCATGTACAGTACGAGCATTGGATCGGTCTTGTTTTTGCGCTAGGTCTTATTTTATTTGGAATGCAATTCTTTCAAGAAGGGATTATTCGTTCTGGTCAGGCAGCAGTATCATGGAATGTATGGGTGAATAATTCATTAGAGACTATTCATGAAGCAGATCCATCTCTTCATGAAGTAGATGTTGTTTTACCTGCATCTGAAGATGAAGAGCTTTTAGTATCTCCTATGAGTGAGCTACATGACTCTCTTCATTACTGGGATGAATTTTATCATAACACTATTCATTTTCTTCAAAGCTCAACCTCATTTTTATTTTTTGTAGGTTTTTTTGCTGCACTGCTCTTTACTCAGTTTGGAGGAGGTTTTCTTGTAATTTCTTTAGGAGGTTTGAATTTTGTTAGCTTTGATCAAGCTACATGGATGATTTTCGGAGTAATGATTGGAGCCGGTTTTACAGAAGCTGCTAAAGCTTGGGTTCTTAAAGGGGAATCCCAAAAGCTTACAGCATATATATCTGCTCTTTACATATTATCTGGTCTTTTAGGGATTGTTTTATGGCTTACAGAACAAATGTTTGGAATACCTTTGCTTAAAACAGTGGCTATGAATTTTAGCTCATATTTACCGATGCAAATCGCATGGGTTCCCTTCTTAGTGAGTCTGAATCTAGCTATTTTAGCCAGCCTTTTAGCTCCCTTTACACCAAAGATACTAAACAAGTTCTTCCCAAAAGCAACTGATGATGACATCATGAAGCCTAAGTTTATTAACGACCAAGCCTTATCAGAGCCTGAGTTTGCAGTAGATTTAATTGCTTTAGAAGAGCAGGATATCTGTAAAAGGTTGCCCCCATATATTGACCTTTTAAGAAAGGAAGCCGGGACCTTACATAGTGGAGCTAAAGTAATTGCTAAAGAAAGACTTCACGAATCTTATATGCATGTGTGCGCTACTCTTAAAGAGTTTATTCAGGATTTAATGCATGAGAGTATATCTGCTCAAACAGCTGAGTACTTGCTAGACCGTTTAGAGGTGTTAAGTATTTTAGAAGCTTTTGAAGGGCATTTATGGGAACTCAGTAACCTATTTGAAGAGTTCATGAAAGGTGATATAAAAGACAATCCTAAAAAACTTGTAGGGAATATTTGTGAAGTTATCGATATCTTTTTAATGACAACTATGGATGCTATTGATGAGCCTGATAGCCAAAACATAGAAGTTTTAACTATCACCAGTAGTGGAAGTGGCGATCAGATGAAGAACTTAAGAAAAGCCTATTTAACAAGTGAATTAGCTTTGGATGATCAAGGGCGGAACCATCTTAGATGGATACTATTTCACTTTGAAAACTATATTTTAGCAACACAACGCCTAGCTTCGCTGCTAGATAAGCATAATTAAAGTAATAATAAAAGGAAGTTGATATGACCGCATTAACTAGGATTGCAGTGACAGGGGCTGCAGGGCAAATTAGTTATAGTTTACTTTTTAGAATAGCTTCAGGAGAGTTATTAGGGCCAAATACTCCTATTGCACTTCACCTACTTGAGGTACCTCAGGCTGTAAAAGCTCTTGAGGGAGTCGTAATGGAATTAAATGATTGTGCCTTTCCTTTACTTAAAGAAATTCGTTTTTCTAGTGACGCTGATGAAGTTTTTGAAGGTGTGGATTTAGCATTACTTGTTGGTTCAAAGCCTAGAGGGCCTGGAATGGAGAGAGGAGACTTATTAAAAGATAATGGAAAAATATTTGTAGGGCAGGGGCAGGCTTTAAATAAGGGAGCTAAACCTGATGCAAAAGTGGTAGTAGTAGGCAATCCTTGTAACACTAATTGTCTTATATGTATGCATCATGCTCCTAACTTAAAAAAAGAAAATTTCTACGCTATGACGAGGTTAGATTTAAATCGTCTTCAGCATCAGTTGGCTCATAAAGCGGGAGTAGAAGTTAAAGATGTTTCTCATTGTTCAATATGGGGTAATCACTCAGCAACTCAAGTCCCTGATTTTTATCATGCTAAAATACAGGGTAAGAGCTGTTTAGACCTTATAAAAGATGAAGAGTTTCTCCAGAAAAGTTTAGTTGGGAAAGTCCAAAAAAGAGGCGCTGAAATTATTGATGCTAGAGGTAAATCTTCAGCCGCTTCAGCTGCAAACGCAGCAATTGATACCGTTCGAGATATTTACAATGGGTCAGAGAGTATTGGCTGGAGCTCAGCTGGTATCTTTACCGGTAAAGAAAAACCATATGGCATTGATGATTATCTAATTTTTTCATTTCCCTTAGTTTTTAGTGGAGAAGGGAAGAGAGAAGTGGTAAAAGGTTTGGAGTTTAATCTCTTCTTAGAAGAGAAAATTAAAGCTACAGAGGAAGAACTACTGAGTGAAAGAGAGCAGGTAGCAGACTTACTAAATTAATAAATGATTATAAAAAGGAATAAATATGAGCTCAACAACTACTAATCAATCAGAAGTAATTTTTGAGATTACTAGTGAGAATTTGGAGACAGGAATGAGAGGCTACCCTGTGGGGTATTGCCCAACCTCTTCAGTGGATCCTCAAAAAGGTTTGTTCTATGGTCCAATGCCTCTAGCAAAAGTAGCTAATAGGGAGCCTGAAGAATTAATTTACTTTCTTATGTATGGAGAAGAAGCCTCAGAAAAGCAACTTGACTCTTTTAAGCAAGAGTTAAAAAAGCGGGCTAAGTGCAAAAAAGAAACTATCGACGCTATTAAGCAATTACCTAGAAGTGCTCACCCCATGAAATTACTTAGCTGTGCCCTACTTCTCTTAGGGGAGTTTGAAAAAGATGGCGGCTATCGTGAAGATTGCCTTAGGGTAATAGCTAAAGTTCCAGAAGTAGTTGCAACAGTAATTAATCATCATGCAGGGTGGAATTCATTGCAGGCAAGTAATCCAGAACTACCCTACATGGATAATTTTACACAAATGCTAAATGTGCCTGATGCAGACCAACAACAGCTTGCGAAGGTTTTTAAGCTATTTAACGTCCTTCATTTTGATCATGGAGGGGGTAACTTGTCTACTTTTGTAGGAAAATCTGTTGCTTCTGGTCTTGAAGATATGTTTGGTTCATTATGTGCGGCAATGAATGCTCTAGCAGGACCAAGGCATGGAAAG
>JAACFD010000141.1 GCA_009937555.1 Chlamydiales bacterium
CCTCTTCTTTTAGTAGCTACCCTACTAAATGTACACACTGTTTATAGCGAGTATATTCACAGAGGCTCTTCAGAGTTACATTCACTAACAGAAATGGATAGTTTTTTAACTCCTTTTGCAGCTTATGTCAATGAGTTAAGGGCCTTATCAGATGGCGACAATAGTCTGACCCTATCACCTCAGTTCTTTTTTCTCGGCCTTAAGTTTATATTACTTTCAAGCTTTGCTAAAAAACAGTCCTCTGCTATTGCTTTGCAAGCTCCAGAATCCCCTTCTGTCTCACGAAGAGCACTTGATGAAAAAGCGCCCTTATTTTTAGACGTCACTAACCATGAGGGCTACTCTACCAGGCTGCTTCTAGGTAAAAACTTCTTAAGTGATTTATTGGCTTTCAATCGCGAACTTTTCAAAGTCTCAAATAGAGCTGCAAATTTGAAGGATGCTTTTAATCCGCTTATTATATGTTTAAGACAGCTAAGGCTTATCCCTTTAGCGCAAAAATTTCCGCAAACCAATAGAGGTATCTTAACTTTTTTTGATACTCTATCTGAAAGGTTATTTATTGACCTTTCTACTATTTTACCCAGAGATTATAACTTACTTCAGCAAAGAAAGCTTCAGCTTGCCCAAAAGAAACTTTTATTTCCAAGAACCTACTCAGTGGGTATAGAAGATCAGTTTACCGCTCTAGTTACTAGTAACTTACCTAGCTTCTGGGGTACAGCCTATAGTGATGATGAGCAATTTGTTACAAAAGTTCAAAGAATCTTCACAGAGGAGCTTGTAGAAGAAGCTATTTCTGTATCAAAAACAGGATATGAAACTAAAAAAAGAGCGCTTCTACAGTACATTAGTAATTTATCTCATTACTTTGGAGAGGATCTTTGCTTAATAAGTCTAAATAGCTTAAAAAAAGATCTGTCTAATGCTGTGACTCCTGATGAGGCGAGGTTAAACGACTTACTTCAAACAATCTCTTTTGAAATATGCAGATTATTACGCTTATTTAACTCAAGCCCTCATAAAGGCTATTCTAACCTTTCAATTATCCTGATATGGCTACATCTACCCTTTCAAAAAGAAACAAACTTTTTTAAAGAGTACATAAGAGATGTTCAGCATTTGCTAAAGTTCACAGAAGATGATGCTCAAAAAAGAGCCATTGTTAGTTCTTTTACTACTTACTTGGAGTATTTTTCTTTAGACTTTAGCGACTTTGAAGCAAAACTTCTAGAAAATAGCAAGGAAGCCGAATTTGTGTTAATGCAAGCTATTAGCACTCAAGCAAACTGTCCAGCTAATTTTATTTACTATCTACTAGAATTATCTGAATCAGACATTGAAGTAAATAGTGACACTAAGTTAGAAGCCTTACGAAAAACTTGTTATCATTTAGTAGAACAGGTAAAGCTCCAGGCGCAATTTACGCCTGTGCTAAGAAATTTTATAAAGGCTATTTTTATTAGCAACAAGCTCAGAGCATGCTTCCCTCTGCATTCTGAAGAATCAATCTCTATAAAACTCCAGGTTATTGCTTTAGAATTATTTCCAGAAGATTCGGCTATTAGCAAAGCTTTAAAAGCAGAGCTAGCAGAAGAATGGCCAACTGTTATAGAAGGAGAGTTTTCTCATCGAGAGCTACTTAACCGGAGTTTTACTTGGGCTGTTTCTGAAATGGAAGCTTCTCTTAATGCGCTTGATGAGGACCCCACCTCAGCTAGTCTAGCTGTCCGCCTAGAGGGGGCAAGCTCTTTACTAAGAGGCTTAGCTAGTCAAAACACTGAGCTCTATGCAGAAGAAAGCGAAAGAAACAAAATGATAGATTTATTTCTCAGGCTACCTCGCAGTTTAGACCCTGAAAATAACCATCACAGACGACTCTTTAAGATCGCTATTAACAGCCTATATAATCTCTATCCAGTCATTCCTGTAGAGTCTCGCGCTTCTCTAATAGACTGTATGCTTTTGTTAATTAACTCTTCTAAAGCGCAAAACTATGAAACAATCATTTTTAATAAACTCAAACAGCTCTTTGATTCTACTTATTTTGAAGAGGTTGATAGTAGAAAAGCAGTTCCTTTGTCTTTAAAGCTATTTCTATTTGAAGTTTCAAAAGAAAGCTGGAAAGAAGTCTTCTTTTTACTTAGACAAATAAAGGAACAGGTTTCTATAGATGCCTGTGCAAGGCATATATTTACTTTCGAACTTCCACTAGTCTCTTCAAAATTAGTTAAATCAAATGAAAGAGTAAAAAAGCAATGGCTTGAATTTTCAATAGCTCTAATAGGTGAAATTGCTGAAGGAGATTTTCTTGCGCCTGAGGAAAAAGAAGGTCTTATTAAAAAACTTGTAGAAAATTGCCTTTCGTTGATAAATAGGCGTAGCACTACTCAAAAGTTTATGGAGCACTATCTAAATCGCATTTTAGAGCTCTGCAGCTCATCTCCTCCTTCTCTACTACTTTTAGTCAGAATTGATTGCTTTAGCGTATATGTCCAAAAATTATCTGATACGCTAGATTTCACAACTGAAAGCTACCGTCAAATTATATCTCAACTCAAAGCTATTTTAACTAGCCCCTCTTGCTGTTACCGAACTCTTAGCTCTGCAGGATTACTTTCATCGGTTAAAAGCATTTTTCAATTTGCACTACCACAAACTGCTGCTCACCCCCTTATTGCCATTGAACTACTTGAGCTTTCAAGAAATTATGTAGGTGCATGCTCAGGAAGAAGCCCTAGCGCACTTAATATGCAAAAAGATATAGAAAGCTTATTTCTCCAACTTTGTATACCTTTTAGCAGCGAAACTCTTTTAGAAGAGCGTAGCTACTTAAGCATAGAGGGTGAAAAACATACTACACTAATAGATGAAATTCTCTTATTGTGTAACACTCTAGCTGCTACCCCTCCGACGGACAGTGATAGCTTAGCTAATAAGAGGGCTTACTCTAAAGCCTTACTAAGTGGTCTCCAATCATTAGCTAAGGCACCTACAAAGAACTGGGTTGCTTGTTGGACAAAGTGCATAAAAAGTGTTAAAACTTTATTCATTAAAGAAGATAGAGCCGCTGCATTCATCATTCTTTTCAGGGCAGGTTTTTCTCTAGAAAGAGATAACGCTATGCTAATTATCCTAAAGTCCTATCATTCTAATTTTGATCGTCCTGCCTTTTCAGATGCCGAGCAAAGTAGTTTATTTAAACTTTGGCTTGCTATGCTAAGAGACTATGGATCTATTTAACAAAGCCATGCTGTTACTCCTGAAAGAAGAGAGCTATTTATAAAAACCTTGAATGATTTTTTTAAGTCTAAGGCATCTTTTAAGGCTATTGATACGATTTTAGCCCAAAACCCTGAGTTCTTCTATGATGATAAGACAATCGCTGCCCTACTCTGTCAGTTACGCTCAATTTCTCAACCAGCTCAACTTCCAGTTGATATGAAAGAAAAAGTACATATTGCTATGAGAAAGCTTCAGGAGGTTTTATCTCAGGAGCGTCACAGTGAAAACCTTACAGTAGGTGTAAAGATATACATCCACTACTCTGCATGTTTCCCTAGCTCTGGCACTCCAGTAGCAGGATCTGTTTCAAGATTCAGCCCTACTATTGAAGAATGTTTACAACTTCTAGACCTGCTTAGCATAAATAACAATGGCCCTGGACACCTTAATCATCTTTACCTAACCCTTCTTAAGTTAAATACTCCTCAATCCAACAGGCAGGCCCGTGTCTTTATTGAATACAATGAGTTTATAGCCAACTGTGTTGAATATACTCTCTCAAAATCAAGACATTTCATCCAAGCCTCACTAGCTCAAAAAAAATTCCGAGTTTGTTTTCCAGCTATTTGCAGTGCTATTGACTTATACACTCATCCTATGACCCGCCTCAGTCTAACAGAGCTAAAAAAAGATGCCTTTATAGGCTTAATGTCTGTTGTTAGAGTACATGCCATCACTTCTAAAATGATTTGCCAGGTTATGGGCTCTTTATATGCTTTTTTACAAGCAAACCCTTCTTTAGGAGCCGAAACTGACTTTAAAACAGCTCTTTTAAGAAAGCTTTCAAGCTTGCTTATCCAACAGGATGAAATTCATTCAGCGCCTTTTGAATTAAATATTGAGTTATTCACTGGGGCTGAAGAAGCTTCTACCCCTCCTGCTCTATCATCTATAAGCTCTAACATTTGCATGCTTTTTGTTGGATTTTTTCACATTCACCAACCTGAGCCAGTAAGAGCAAGAGAGATTCTAGAAGAAACTCTAGTCATGCTTTCTCTGCATATTCCTAAACTTAAAGAGTCTGACTTTAGTGATGAAAATAGGGAAATCCTCGGCAACTGGGAAGTTTATCTAGCTCTTTTACATGAGTGTGCAAACAATGAAACTTTTATTCCAGAAGCTAAATTAAGTGCTTACCTTCCTTGGTACTTATTTTTACATCTGTTTTTAAAACAGGTGCCTAAACTTCTACTAGAAGCAAGGTCTAGTAACCGAAAGAATGCCTTATCTGCTCAACAAGCTTTAACTTCTATTAGTGCTCACACTGGCCCCATTATAGACCTAATGGATGCAAATTACTATGACGAAAGTAAAATTGCTTCCATGAAAGGCAGGTTAGCACATCTAAAAGATTCAATAGCAGCTTTGCCTGCTATAGCAGCTCTTTAAGGAGAAAGTTAACAAGCAAAAGAAGCTATAAAAACTTTTGTGACAGGTGATTCGAAGCTTTTTTTAAATTAGTCCACTTACCCTCTGGATCCTGCCTGTATGCATGAAAGAAAGGGTAGCCAACACAAATATCATGAAGCCCTACCCATCTCCAGTCCCAAGGGTAGGAAGTTAACATGTGTGCAGCTTTTCCTAAGCTGGCATATAAGTGTAAGTTAGTGTTAGATACTGTGACATAATCATCTGTATATGACAGTAGAGCAAGCATATTTTCTAAATTTTTGTTATAGTGAGAAAAGTCATGCACTTCCACCCCTAACTTATCTTGCAAACGTTTAAACTCTGCTTTTTGAGGATTTCTTTGTACACTTATTAAATGAACTGCATCTTTAAGCGGTGTTAGTAATTCTGCCATTTTTTCTACTTCAATATGCTTTGAATAGGGAGCCTCTTCACCTTCAGATATAAAGTTTTCTTCACTCATTGCTCCCGCTCTCCAGCTAAGAGCTACAATAGGTTTATCACTTAGCTTTTGTAGATCTTTTTCGGCAACTCTCAAAGAGTCTTCTGACGGGCTTAAACTTAATGGTAGAGGCATATGAGCAGCTTTTTTAATATTCAGTGAATAAGGAGCATCTCCCATAAGCATAGGAAAGAGTTCTATATCATCATTTACTTGGCT
Source organism: Chlamydiales bacterium (assembly GCA_009937555.1). Classification (GTDB taxonomy): domain Bacteria; phylum Chlamydiota; class Chlamydiia; order Chlamydiales; family JAACFD01; genus JAACFD01. The sequence continues at coordinate 5,357 of JAACFD010000141.1, forward strand.
AAGTGAGCTATAGCAATTCTCAAATAGTTCGCTTGTTTTTAAAAAAGGGAGCAATTTTTCATCAGCAACAACAGAAAGTAAAAAACCTTTCTCCTTTAATTTAGGAGCAAACCTTAGGAAAAATAATTGATCTCCAATCCCCTGCTCGTGAATTAACAGCAGGTGCTTTTCTTTTATTTGTTCTAGCTTTAAAGGATAAAACTCTTTTGAACGGAACTGCCTTTTCTCGTTTGAATAACGGTGTGTATAGTAAAAAAGAGCTTTTTCGTAATCTCCCATATAAAAATAATAGATCGCAGCGTTAGTTAAAGTTCTTTGGTTATCAGGATCATACTTTAAAGATTCGTCTATAAAAGCCTTTATTTCTTGAAATTTTCCGCTATAAAACAGGCTCTTTATTTTTTTAGTATAGGTAAATACAAGAT
>JAACFD010000142.1 GCA_009937555.1 Chlamydiales bacterium
GTGGTTAAAGTACATGAGCGATGATCTTTGGTATGTATTACAGGTTTTGTCAAGCCATGAGAAAAAAGTAAAGTCTGCAATTGAAGAGTTTACTGATTCTGCTCCTGCTGGAGTAAAAGAGTGTATTCATGAAGTGCTTGTCCCAACAGAAAATGTTTCTGAGGTAAAAAAGGGGAAGCAAACAATCACTGAGAAAAGGTTATGGCCTGGTTATATCCTTATTAGAATGAAGCTGACCGATGAGTCTTGGACTTATGTTAAGCAGACAAATGGCGTTATCGACTTTTTAGGTTCAGGTAATCCAACATCGCTTACTCAAAGGGAAGTTGATAAGATTTTAGAAGATCTAAAGTCTAAGAAAGAAGGGGTAACGCAAAAACATAATTTTAATAAGGGTGACCAAGTTAAGATTAATGAAGGTGTTTTTGTTAACTTTGTAGGTTCTGTCCTAGAAGTTTTTAACGAAAAAGGCCGCGTTAGTGTTTTAGTTTCTATCTTTGGTAGAGAGACTCGCGTAGACGATTTAGAGTTTTGGCAGGTAGAAAAGCTAACAGATGAAGAAGAAGTAGAAATTTAATCCGTAGTTATTTATACTAACTGAGCTTTAACAGTATATAAGGTTTGAAATGGCAAAAAAGAAATTAGTTAAAGTCATTAAACTGCAAATTCCAGCAGGAAAAGCTAATCCTGCACCTCCAATTGGACCAGCTCTTGGTGCAGCTGGAATCAACATTATGGGATTTTGTAAAGAATTTAATGCAAAAACACAAAGTCAAGCAGGAAATATTCTTCCTGTTGAAATTAGCGTTTTTCAAGATAAATCTTTTACCTTTATCACCAAAAAGCCTCCAACAGCTGAGATGATCAAGAAAAAGATGAATCTGAAGAGCGGTTCTTCAGAGCCAAATAAAATTAAAGTTGGCAAATTAACTCGCGCTCAAGTGAGTGAAATTGCAAAAGACAAAGCTGAAGACATGAATGTTTTCGGTGATGACGAAGATAGCTTAAAGGCTGCTGAAGAAATGGTCATAGGAACAGCTCATTCAATGGGCATTGAGATTGCAGACTAAAACTGCAAAAGGATAAATAAATGACAAAACAATCAAAAAGGTTTCGGGAGATAGCCAAACTAGTAGATAGCAATGAAAGCTATTCAGTAGAAGAAGCTGTCGAGATTTTGAAGAAATGTCCTGCTGTAAAGTTTGACCAGACAGTTGACATTTCTTTAACCTTGGGTGTTGATCCGAGAAAATCTGATCAACAAGTGCGCGGAACAGTATCCCTACCGAATGGTACTGGCAAATCTTCCGTCGTGGTCGTCTTAGCTAAGTCTGAAAAAGCGACAGAAGCTAAAGACGCAGGAGCTGATTTTGTAGGTGATAATGATATCATTGAAAAAATCAAAGGTGGATGGACAAGCTTCGATGCTTTAATCGCCACTCCTGACATGATGAGAGAAGTAGGTAAGTTAGGTAAAATATTAGGACCTCGTGGACTAATGCCTACACCTAAAGCTGGTACCGTCACTAAAGATATTGCTTCGACAGTCAAGGAAATTAAAGCCGGTCGTATAGAATTTAAAGTGGATAAGCATGGAGTCATCAACTCTTTAGTAGGTAAACTTAGCTTTAGCTCTGATCAACTTTTACAGAATATAAAAAGTCTGATTTCAGCTATTAGTAAGCAAAAACCCGCTACTGCTAAGGGTGAGTACATGAAAAATTTATCCCTTTCATCTACTATGGGACCTGGGGTTAAAGTAAAATTATCCACAGCAACTAATTAAGGAGAAGTGAAGTGAAAGCAGAAAAACAACTCCTTTTAGACGAAGTACAAAGCACTTTAGAGGGTGATACCTTTATAGTTGCCCAGTATGACAAGTTGACTTCAGTCTTAGCTCATGATTTGAGAAAGACTGTTGCTAAAACTGGGGGTAAATTTACGGTTGTTAAGAAGCGACTATTAGTGAAAGCTGCTACCAAGATTGGTGTAGAGCTAGATCTAAAGAGCGACTTAAAAGGTCATATTGCTGTAGTTAGGCCAGGAGAAGACTCCTTAGTAACTATTAAAGACATATATGACTTTAGAAAAGAAAACTCAGACGTCCTTACCGTTGTCAAAGGACAATTTGACGGTAAGGTTTGTTCAGGTGATGAAGTAGAGACTCTATCCAAGCTTCCAAGCAAGGATGTCATGAGAGCTCAGTTACTAGGATTGTTTGTTGCTCCAATGGCACAAACCGTTTCAGTAATGAATGCTTTACTGACGGCTCCACTATATTGCCTAGAAAATAAAATTAAAAAAGATTCATAATTAATAAATTTTAGCAGAGGGGTTTTACTCGTGGCTGGAAAAACATTATCAAAAGAAGAACTAGTAGAAGCTTTAAGTCAGCTGACTGTTTTAGACATGGCGGACCTTAAAAAAGCCCTAGAAGAAAAATGGGGAGTAGAAGCTGCAGCACCTATGGCTGTAGCAGCAGCTCCTGCAGCAGGCGGCGCAGCAGGTGGCGACGCAGCAGCTGAAGAAGCAACAGACTTTGAAGTTACTTTAACCGAAGTGCCTGCAGCTAAGAAAATTGCTGTAATTAAGGTAGTAAGGGAAGTTACAGGTTTAGGCTTAAAAGAAGCTAAAGAACTTGTAGAAGGAGCTCCAAAAGTTCTGAAGGATTCTGCTCCTAAAGCTGAAGCTGAAGAGATTGTTAAAAAAGTTGAAGCTGCTGGTGCAAAAGCAAGCTTAAAAGGCTTATAATAAACTCTTTTTTAAGTACTTATGGTATAGACAAAGAAACTTGCTAACGCTTGTTTCTTTGTCACTTTTTGCTAGTAAGTTTTTTTTATAAAATCTACTTGCAAAATAGCTTGTACTTTGAATAATTAGCTGTTGCTGATTTTTAGGTATTTAAAGGTAAGGCATTTTTTATTTTATATGGAGCGTTTACTAGCTCTAGAAAATCGTCCATACATTTTCGCTAAACAATTTAGAGGGCCCTAATTTATGCTCAAAAGACCACCAGAGAGGGTTAGCTTCTCTTCAAAGGAAGATATCATTGACCTTCCAAATTTGATCGAAGTTCAAATTAAATCTTACAATCAATTTCTTCAAGCTGACAAACTAATTAATGAGAGAGATGAGTTAGGTCTTGAGGAAGTTTTCAAGGAAATCTTTCCAATAAAATCTTACGATGAGAAAACAGTCTTAGAGTATATGTATTATACCTTAGGTGTCCCTAAGTATAATCCAGAAGAGTGTATTAAAAGAGGTATTACTTACAACGTTACTCTAAAAGTTCGCTTTAGACTTACTGACGAAACAGGAATTAAAGAAGAAGATGTCTACATGGGAACTATTCCTGTGATGACAGATAAAGGAACTTTTATCATTAACGGCGCTGAAAGAGTTATTGTTTCTCAGCTTCACCGTTCTCCTGGTATTTGTTTTGAAAGCGAAAGAAACCCAAAAGGTTTCAATATTTACTCATTCAGAATTATCCCTTACAGAGGTAGTTGGTTAGAGTGTTCATTTGATATGAACGATCTGATTTATATCTACATTGATAGGAAAAAAAGACGTAGAAAGATTTTAGCTACTTCTTTCATTAGAACTCTAGGTTATTCATCTGATGCTGATATCATTGAAGAATTTTTTGACACAAGAAGAGTTAAGTTAAAGTCTGAAAAAGAAATATCAGCTCTAGTAGGTAAAATCCTTGCTGAAAATATCGAAGAAGAAGACTCAGGTGTAGTTTTTGGTAAAGCTGGTGAGAAACTAACCACAGCTATGCTAAAGCGTATGCTAGATGCAGGAATCACATATGTTAGAATTGCGGAAAACGCAGATGAGACCTCGCCTATCATTAAGATGTTAGCAAAAGATCCTACAGACTCCTATGAAACTGCGTTAAAAGACTTTTACAGAAAAATTAGACCTGGTGAGCCTGCAACGCTATCTAACTCTAGATCTGCTATCATCAGACTATTTTTTGACCCTAAAAGATATAATCTTGGGCGTGTAGGACGTTACAAATTGAACCGTAAGTTAGATCAGGAAATTACTGATGAAGCTTTAGAAGTTGTAACACTAAAGAAAGAAGATATTATCTCAGCTCTTAAGTACTTAATGGAACTTAAGAACGGCCATGATGAATACAACATTGATGATATTGACCATTTAGGTAACAGACGTGTTCGTTCAGTAGGTGAACTTATCCAAAACCAATGTCGAATTGGCCTAGCTAGAATGGAAAAAGTGATCAAAGAAAGAATCAACTTGTTTGATTTTTCAGCAGATACGCTAACTCCAGGTAAAATTGTTTCAGCTAAAGGTCTTTCAGGTGTATTGAAAGACTTTTTTGGACGTTCACAGCTTTCTCAGTTCATGGACCAAACAAACCCAATTGCAGAGCTTACCCACAAAAGAAGGCTTTCAGCATTAGGGCCTGGTGGTCTTAACAGAGAAAGAGCTGGTTTTGAAGTTCGTGACGTTCACTCAAGTCATTACGGAAGAATCTGTCCAATTGAAACTCCTGAAGGTCCAAACATTGGACTAATTACTTCACTTTCATCTTTTGCTAAGATTAATGAGTTTGGTTTTATTGAAACTCCTTACAGAATAGTTAGAGATGGTGTTGTTACTGATGAAATCGAGTATATGACAGCAGATCAGCAAGAAAAGTATGTAATAGCTCAGGCTTCTGCAGAACTTGATGAGTTTAGTATGTTTAAAGGTGATGCTTGCCTAGCGAGATATCGCGGTGAATCACTTGAAGTAGAAACTGAAAAAGTTACACATATGGACGTTTCTTCTAAACAGCTAGTGTCTATTGTTACTGGACTTATTCCTTTCTTAGAGCACGATGACGCTAACAGAGCTTTGATGGGTTCTAACATGCAACGTCAAGCTGTACCTCTTCTAAAACCTGATGCTCCTGTAGTAGGAACAGGGTTAGAAGCAAGAGCAGCAAGAGATTCTGGTGCACTAGTCATAGCTGAGGAAGATGGTGTTATTGAATATGTAGATGGTCTACGTATTGTAATTGCTCCTAAAAACAACCCAACTAAGAAAAAGACCTATATCATGAAAAAGTTCATGCGTTCAAACGCAGGAACTTGCATTAACCAGCAGCCTTTGTGTAACGTTGGCGATAAGATTAAAGCTGGTGATGTAATAGCTGATGGACCAGCGACAGATAAAGGTGAAATAGCATTAGGTAAAAACGTACTTGTAGCCTTCATGCCTTGGATGGGGTATAACTATGAGGATGCTATCCTAATCTCTGAAAAACTAATTAAAGAAGATTACTACACTTCAATTTATATCGAAGAGTTTGAATTAAGTGCTAGGGATACAAAATTAGGTAAAGAAGAGATCACACGTGATATACCTAATGTGTCTGAGGAAGCTTTAGCAAACCTTGGTGAAGATGGTATCATTCGAATCGGGGCTGAAGTTAAACCTGGTGATATCTTAGTCGGTAAGATCACTCCTAAGTCAGAAACTGAATTAGCACCTGAAGAACGCCTATTAAGAGCTATTTTTGGTGAGAAAGCTGCTGATGTGAAAGACGCATCACTAGTAGCGCCTCCAGGAACCTCTGGCGTAGTGATGGATGTAAAGCTCTTCAGTAGAAGAGACAGACTATCTAAGTCAGAAGATGATTTAGTAGAAGAAGCTGGCCGTATCAAAGAGATGCAGCAAGAGTATAAGGAAAAAATCAATCAAGTTAATCTTGAGCGAAAAGAACGAATTGGAGCCCTTCTATTAAATGAGAAAGCTCCAGG
>JAACFD010000143.1 GCA_009937555.1 Chlamydiales bacterium
TCTTATTTTTTTATAGCCAAACTTTCTTGAGTTATAATTTAAACGAGACTTGCTGTATACTGGCTTCCAAATTATAAAACTTTCTAACAAAAGGATTTTAATTATGAACGTCTTGGATATTGAAATTAAACTTGACGCTTCATTAGATGAAGCTGTAGTGGAAAGAATGGCACAGCGCTATCAGTTAGCTCCGGAGAGTGCAAAAATTCGCTTTGATTTAAATGAAAAAGAATTGAGTAAGTATAATGAGAGAGTTGCAAGGATACACTGCTTTGTCGAAAGAGTATTTGAAAAACTTTCAAGCCAGGGAGTAAGCGAAGAAACTCCTATTCGTTTTATAAAAAAAATTGAGGATGACCTTGATCTAATTGGAAGTATAAGCCTAGGACTTTTAAAAACAAAAGAACTCTCAATAGAATATCTAGGCGGTATTAAAGAAGAGTATGAAAAGAAGAACCCAAACTCTTTTGTCTATTTTGCGCATGAGTATGAAGTTGGTCAATACTTTAGTATGGATAACTTAAGCATTGCTGATGCAAAGAAAATACGCTCTTATCATCCCGAAGCTGATAAAACAAAAGTGCGTTGCCACCTTTCAGACCAAGCTCCTCAAAATTTAAAGCTAAAGAGCATATAAACTATTAATATGGCCTTTTAGCTCTTGCTAAAAGGCTATTATACTAGCTAATCCACACCTTCTTGCCTTTTATGTTGACAATCTCACGGGTCCTTGTATTTTCAAAAAGCCATACCTCGCCCCCTGAATAAAAGGTACGCTTTGCTGTAAAGCGAAGAATATCTCCTGTATAGTGATAACCTTTTGGAGTTTGATCAGTAACAAGTAATTTTTTGCTCTCATCTAGCCAAAATAAAGGTCTTCCTTCAATTGCATAGCAATGTCCTTCCTGATACTTAACCCCTGCTTTTTTCCCGGCTGCTTCTAGCTCTTCTGGACTTATCTTTGTAGAGTGAAAAGACATAATATTTTCATAACTAGAGGCTCTTATTGCCCTTTCTCTTCTTCTCTCTTCTTTAAGATAGGCCTCATACTCTTGAACTTCTGCATTTAAGCTCTCAGCTCGTTGATTATGCTGCGCTACCTCTCTTTCTACTTGCTCTCTTGCTGCTTGAAAGAATTCTTTATTTTTTAAGCTGCTTGTCATGCCGTGATCTATTACCTCCCCTATATTCGCTATACAGCTAGAAAAAGCTAATAAATTTTCATCAACTCCTCCCCTTTCTTGCTGCTTGCTAATTAAGCTTGAGGTAAGACCTAACAATCTTTCTCGGTATAGATAGGCCACTCTGCTATATAAACTTCCTCTATCTGAAAACTCGGCTATACTCTTATCATTAAGCTTCATCTCAGCTACTGTCGTTTCCGAGGAAAAAGGCAAGAGTGAGCGAAGCTGACTTGCAAGAGGAAAGTAAAAAGATCTTTCTTCGCTACCACTTAGAATAGTTTGTGACATACAGGAGCGCACTTTATCCAGTAAATACTCTGAGATAAGCTTAAGTGCCACCTCATTAATTCTTTCTTTGCTAAGCTCAATTGGAGTTCTAGCTCTTGAGCTATACCTTCTTTGAAAGCTCTCTTTATCTAGCAGAGATGCATAAGGCTTCACTTGGCTTTTTTGCATTGTCACATCTGTAGTCATTTCGTTCCTCCTTGACGACTCTAGCGTTTTTATTAAAAAAAAGAGCGAATAATATAGCTAAAAATCTAATAAATAGGAAGTTAGTTTAAATATTTCTGTTATAACTCTAGTTAATAGAAGCTACAAATGCCCCTTCAAACCTGGCACATAGAAGCCTATTATTGTCTAGTACGGATGAGGATAGCTTAAGCCTAGCTCTATTTTTACTTTTTAAGCACTTTATGAAACGTTGAAGCTGTTCAGTAGAGGGTTTATTACACTCAGCTGTAAAATCACTCCTGATAGGCTTTAAATAAGCCATACTGCTGCTAGCTATGACTATCTCAGAGTTGATACTCTCCTTTTTAAGGAGTAGGTGCACAAAGCTCCAGCAGGATAGAGTAGCTAGGGCGTGAATACTCCCCCCAAAGGCAGTCTTTTTATGATTTAGGTTAGCTTTAAGAGAAAAGTTTAAAGTAGGAACCTCTTCACTGATTTTAGCTACAGAAATATCCATTGATGAGGTAATGGGAATGTGTTGTTTTAAGTAGTCTTCAAGTTCTCTAGAGCTTAACATAGAATAAACAAAAGGGGTAAAACATTAAGAGTATCTTATAAAGTTGCTATTTTTTTAGCCATCCCTTTAAAGATGAACAGATGAAAAGGGTAAAGAAAGTACCAGTAAAAGCGCCCTAAAAGCCCCTTAGGCCTAAAAGTAGCTGTCTGAATCAAACAATTCTCTTCTATTTTAAATTCAAGCCAAGCCTCTCCTGGCAGTTTCATTTCAGCATACAAAAGTAAGCGCCTTTTTTCATAATCAGCCACTAATACTCGCCAAAAATCAAGAGCATCCCCTGGAAGTAAGTGTCTTTTAACTGTTCTTCCTCTTCTAATACCTACGCCACCTAGACATTGATCGATAAACCCCCTTAAACTCCAAGCCCAATTCCAGTAGTACCAACCTACCTCTCCTCCTATACTGAAAAAATTGCTACTAGCTTTGTAGATAGAATTCTTTAATTGAACCTTTTGAAAATCATGGGTACAGCCCTTAGTGGGGACTGTGATTAACTCCCCAAGTTTCTTATAGGAAAAATGGCTAAGCACCCAAGCATCCTTCCAGCCTGAAACAACTTCTTTATCCTCTACACGTGTAAGAGCTATTTCAAGAGACTCTTCAACAGAGACTGTTTTATGTGGAATCACTTCATGTATTCTATAGTCTGTACATATTACCGAACTTTTCAAGCTACTTACAAGAGACCTTGCAAGTGAGTAATTAGTAGAGGTGATAAAATATAGCCAGTAAGAGGATAACTTAATAGTGAGGATAGGTAGTGTTAAAATATACCTTGTTAAGCCACGAACTTTAGCATATTTTAACAGTAACTCTTTATAAGTTAGCTGCTCACTTCCTCCAATTTCAAAGCTTTGGTTGAGACACTTTTCTTCACCAATGCAATGTGTTAAATAGTATAAAACATCTCTAACAGAAATGGGCTGAGTCAGTTGATTTAACCACTTAGGAGTTACCATTATAGGAAGCTTTTCTACTAAATCTCGAATAATCTCAAATGAAGCACTTCCTGAGCCAATGATAATTCCTGCTCTAAAAATTGTATAACTAATGCCAGAGGACTTAATAATCTCTTCCACAGCTAGCCTGGAAGACAGGTGTCGAGAACTATTTTCTTTAGGAGAAATACCTCCTAGATACACAATCTGTTTTACTTTAAAAGCATTGCAAATATGTAGAAAGTTTTTTACGCACCTTCTCTCCATGGATTCAAAGTCTTCAAAACTATCATTCATTGAGTGGACAAGATAAAAAGCATGATCAATTTCATACTTCACAAGATCAAAGCTATCTAAATCTAGTAGGTCACCAGTTACAAAGGTTATCTTCTTCTTCATTTCTTTTGGCAAATCAAGACGCTTTGAGCTGCGAGATAAAGCATAAACTTTATAGCCAAGGTTTATTAGCTGAATGGTTAGGCGTAAACCTATGTAGCCATTCGCTCCAGCAACTAAAACTGATCTTTGAGTATTGTCTGACATATCTTGAAGCTTCGGGTAATTTCTAAAGATTTAGGTTTGCCAAAAGATTCAATAAAATACAAGAAAGGATAAAAAAAGAGCTGCAAATAGCTTATATTTGCAGCTTTTAAGAAGTAATAGCTAATTCTGCTATATACTAAGAAGTAGTTTGTGATTGCTTTTTTTGAGATTGAGAAATAAGTCTCAATAAGTTCTTAAGGTATCTATCAGGTTTACCTTGGACTTGACTTCTAAGGAAGTTTAATAGAGTTACCTTTTTCTCACTAAAGGAGCCTTCAGCAGAGGATCTCTTTATAGAGTAGCTAATTTTCTTATCAAAAGAAGCTCCATTAGCAAGCATCTTTTTAAGAAGTTTCCATAACAATTTTTCTCTAATAGAAAGTTTTACTCTAGAGCTATCCTTGCTAAACTGCTGTCTTTCATGAAATAACCTAAGAGCAATACTGCTTAGAGTGTTACTCTTTACTTGATAAGGCCCAATATTGCACAGTGTTTTTTGCCTGTAGTTAATCTTTTGACTATGTAATAAAAGATGATTAACACAGCACTCTACATCGGCAACCAATCTATACATATCTTCTTTAGCAAGAAAATCATAGATATATACAAACAAACTTTGCTTTCTTACATAGCTGTTTGCAGTCTTAATGCTCTTATTAAGATTTATGTTATCGTTTTGGAGCATCTCAGTAACTAAACGGTACTGCTTTTTATCCATTGCTAAAATCAGATCTTCAGCTTTAAACATTTGAGGTTTATTAGTTAACAGCACCCTTACTGCTACGGGCATATCCATAAATATAAAGAAGGAGGGTAAAGAGTTTATCCTCTGATTATATTCAGGCTCAACTAAACTCGTAATAGGCAAGGCAGCAAAGAAGTTTTTTGCAATTCTTTCAATGTCTTTTTGCTCAACTTGACTATCTATAAGTAGTTCAGCAAACCTTTCAGATAGATAAGGTACACGAAGAGCTGCACTGCGGGCCATCCTAAAAAGATTATCAATTAGGCAATCTCTTGCAGAAGACCTAGGAAATGACTTGTCATTTTCTTTATTGTATAACTCTAGAATAGAAATTCTATAGTTAAAATATAGCTCTACGAGTTCTCTTTGAAATGAGTATAATGTACCTTTATCTGATACAATATCATTAGCCATATTGCCTATTATATCAATTAAACGAGGCCATCTATCAACATTTTCAAGTATGACCTTAAGCATTATTTTAGCTGAGGATAGCTTTTGAAAAGAAAGCTCTTCCAGCATATCTGGCAATAGATAGGATGAGTTAGCACTCTCAATAATATCTAGAAGTTTTTCAAGCCTCTCTCTATTCTCTGGTTCTTGAAGTTTGAAGTCATATTCACCCTTTCTACCTATAGTCACTTCCTTCCAATTCTCTAAACTCACCTCTTTTCTATCTTCTAACTTAGGTGAGACAGATGGCCCTGGAGGATCTATCAATGAGTCATAAAAAGGGTCGTAGGGATTGTTATAACAAAGCCCATCTTCGTCATATTCACAATCTTCTTCAGAGGATTCTTCTAGTTTTTCACTAGCAGCAGCTGTGCTCTCAGAAAACTCCTCTTGTTTTTCTGCATTATCTTTTGTGCTATTATCTAAGGCAATTTTCTCATCAGCAAGACTCTGAGCTTTAGATGTAGCTGTATCGACTTCTTCTTTCTCAAGCTCAGATGCTTTTACAGCTTTATCAGAATTAATTGATTCTGTTTTATCAACAAGTTTTTCTTCTGCCACTTCCTTTACACGAAGCTCTTGCCCTGTAAGTTTAACTTCTTGCTTTGTTTCAGCTTCTTCATTGGAACATACTAGGTTGCTTACAGCACTGGAACTGCACTTATCTATATCAGACATTTTATCCCCTGATTTTTGTTTCTATAATGTGGTTAATTGATTGTTAAAAAATGAAAATTAATCGTGATCTTTAGAATTGTTTTTTTTCCATACAGCTTCAAGAGCTGCTAGTACACAAGCTTTTTTCCAAAGGCCTTCTAACTTATTTGTGGCGTTGTAAAGTTCT
>JAACFD010000144.1 GCA_009937555.1 Chlamydiales bacterium
GTATCATTATACCGCTTTTTCTATACCAGAAAAAAATGCTCCACAGGCCCATGTTTTTTCTTAGTGAGTATTTAGAAGAACATAGAGAAGAGTATTGTGATGCTTTAAGTAGAATATCTAAGCATAAGGATTGGCTAGGTTGGTTAAAGTTCTTTCTAGAGGCAACCAGAGAACAAGCAATTAGAAATACTAGGAAAACTAGGGAGATCCTCAACCTATACGAAAAACTTAAGGTAGCTTTTCAAAAAGAAACAAGATCACAGTTTGCCCAATTAGCTCTTGACGCCTTTTTTCAGATGCCAATAATTAACACAAGAAAGTTTATGAAACTAACCGGTATAAAAAATAGAACCACCCTCGGGAAAATTCTGTCACAATTAGAAAACGCTGATTATATTAAACTTATAAGAAGAGCCTCTGGAAAAAGCTCAGCAGTTTATGCTCTGCCTGAGCTGCTAAACATTGCAGAAGGGAAAACTATTATTAGATAACTAAAATGTGGCTGTCTCTAGACAAGTTCAGAGCTTTTGATTGGAGCTTATTAGTGAGCTTAGCTCACTACAAACAGCTAGTAGCCGATAATCCTTAGCTTGCACTTTCTTTCACAACATGTTAGATGGGAAAAATTACTTTGTACAGTGAGAGAACCGTTTAATTTCTTAATGAAGTCGACTAACTGTACAAAGGGTTGGGGGCGGTGTGACTCGAACACACGAAGACCGAAGTCGAGGGAGTTACAGTCCCTTGCAATTGCCACTATGCGACACCCCCAAAAAATGTGCTGGCGAAAGGACTTGAACCCTCAACCGTCCGATTACAAGTCGGATGCTCTACCAATTGAGCTACACCAGCAGTTTGAAAGGAGATATCGTTATATCAAAACAAGCCGTTTATGCTCAAGAACTTTTTTTATCTTCTCTATAAAAAATTCTAATTTAAGAAATTACTCCCCTTTTTTAGCTTTATAATCCAAGTCTGTTGGCTTAAAACCTTCACCAGATTGGTTCATATGAAAAGGAGGCATTTCCTCAGGAACTTCAATTTTTGTATCTTGTTTATCATCAGGTACATCCTCTACCTCAGCTACCGTTGATGGATCTACAGTTTGCCTATCCCCTGAGTTTAAAAAGCTCTTATTAGTCATCACAAATTTATGGTGAGTTTGTGTTATAGGCTTTATCTTTCTCTGGCTTAAAGAAGAAACTTGATCCCTTATTTGCTTTGAAAAAGTTGAGCCTACATCTTTTGAGCTAAGTACGGAAACCTTACGTTTAAAAGTCTTGCCCATACAGCATTTTTTATACTTTTTACCTGACCCACAAGAGCAAGGATCATTTCTTTTAGGCTCCGACATATATAGCTCCGGTTATTTTTTAAGGTTGTAAATGCCTTTATAAATAAAGATTTCTTTTTTTTCAATTGCCCCTTGATAATAGGAAGCCTTTAAGGGTAAAATGTTTATTTTTCAATTAATTAGAGTAATAACTATGAGCTCAGTGAAAATTTCTTTACCTATTCCACAAAAGCCATGGAATAATAATGCAAAAAAATTAGAAGCTGCTTGCCGTAAAGCGCTTTATGATTTTCAAATGCTTGAAAATCATGATAAAGTAGCAATTGCACTTAGCGGTGGAAAAGATAGCTTAAGTTTACTTTTTTTACTTAACGAGATTAAAGGGCGAGGCTTTCCCAACTTTAAACTCTACGCTATTCACATTGGTGGTGACTTCTCTTGTGGTGCAGGAGTTTCTGTTCCAATGCTTAAAGCTATGTGCCAAAAGCTAGACATTCCTTTTATCTTAAAAACCCAGCAACAAAGAGACAAGCTTGAGTGCTATAGTTGTTCAAGAGACCGTAGGAAATTACTATTTGATGCAGCAAAAGAAGAAGGAATATCCTGTATAGCCTTTGGGCACCATCAAGATGATTTAGCTCAAACAGTACTTATGAATTTGTTACATAAAGCTGAATTTGAAGGACTACACCCTAAAGTTCATATGCAAAAATATGGTGTAAATATCATCCGGCCACTATATTACATTTCTGAAAATGCAATAAAAAACTTTGCTGGGCAATATGGCTTTGCTAGAATTACCTGCCAATGCCCGGTTGGTCAAAATTCTATGAGAAAAAAAACGCAGGCTCTGATAGAAGATATAGAAGATTTATACCCAAATGCACGTTTAAACTTAGCCTACGCAGCTGAAAACTATGGAAGCAAGAAAGCTCTACAACCCTAAACTCAAGGTCCAGACTACATGAATGACAAGCACATGGAAACTGTTTTAATTGATAAAGTAGAACTTACTCTTAGCCTACCTGATAGTTTAGGATTTAAATGGGTAGGACAAGAAGATGTCCTAAAACAACTATTAGCATCTTGGCTAGTTATTGATGAAAGTGATATTCCTTTAAATCCAAGGTTAGTTGGTAAACCTGGCGTAGGAAAAACAACACTTGCTTTCGCCGCGTCACAGCTACTAAAGCAAGATGTTTATATTTTTCAGGCAACTATGGACACACGCCCTGAGGACTTGCTTATAACTCCTGTGATTGGAGAAGGTGGTCATGTTCGTTATTCTGCTTCTCCTTTAGTAAGCGCTATGATTAAAGGAGGCATATGCATTCTAGACGAAGGTAACCGTATGAGTGAAAAAGCATGGGCTTCACTGGCCCCTCTCCTAGATTCAAGACGCTACATAGAATCTATCATCGCTGGGCTAAAGGTCAAAGCTCATAAGGACTTTAGGTTTGTTGCTACTATGAATGATGACTCCTCAACCTATGAAATCCCTGAATATATTCACTCAAGACTTCAACCCCAAATATTCATTGACTTTCCTGAGGAAGAAGAGGAAAAACTTATACTAAAAGAAAACCTCCCCTTTGTAAAAGAAGAAATCTTAAACTACGTAGTGAACTTTTTGCAAAAAGCACACTTCAACCAAGCTAACTACACTATAAGAGACGGCATTAATATCGCTAGGTATGCAGCAAAAAGAGTACAAGACCTAGGAGGTAATGTTCCTGTTGAAGGCCTACTAAGGCAGTCAGTTGTTATGACTCTAGGAGAAGATGCCCTAACCTACTTATAGAAGCAACATTTATGCTATATCATACTACTGAGTATCAAAATTTAACTGCTTTTGGCGCCCTTCACTATAACCTAGAAACCTGTGCCTTATTAAAGAATTTTCTAAAAGAAAAGCACTTTGATGCTATTGCAGTAGAACTTCCAGAGGTAATTGAACCAGCTATTTTACAAGCCTGTGAAAGGCTACCTGATATTTCAGTAGTTACTTATCAATGTGAACAAAAAAAGCAACGTATACTTATTGAGCCCGTAGACCCTCTTTACGAAGCGCTGCGCACTGCTATAGATAATAAATGTGATGCATTTTGTATCGATAGCTTCTGTTCAGACTATCCTGCCTATCCTGCTTTACCTGATCCTTGCTCAATTGTTCATATTGGTATGGAAGCTTACCAAGATCTTCTGCAAAAGCACCACGCTTTTGAAGCAAACAAACAAGACCATATCAGAGAAGCTCACATGGCTTTTCGCCTAAATGAGCTTTGCCTACAGTTTGACAAAGTTCTTTTTGTTTGCGGCATGAGTCACCTCCAACGCACTCTTCAAAGACTTAAAGATAAAGACTTCCAAAGGCAAGTAAGCCCTGAAAATATCACCTACTCTCTTACAACTTTAGATGAAGCTAGTTCCAGAGAAGTGATGGCTAACTGCGGTTTTGTTAGTGCTCTTTATGAAGATTTCCGTATGCAAGCATTAGATCGTGATAAGGCATTTCCTTCTGAGCTAGAAAGAAACCAGCTACTTTACAATCTTTTTACAAAAGCTGCTGAGAAATATGAAGAAAAAACAGGCCATACTTTTAAAAGCTACCATTTAAAAACCTTAATGAAATTTGCTCGAAACTATGCTCTAGTATCACATAGACTTTCTTTAGATCTCTTTCAAACTTTAGCTACTGCAAAAGCCTGCGTTGATTCTAACTATGCCTATGAAGTCTGGGAACTAGCAAGCCACTACCCTTACTTGAAAAATATAGATAACCTAGCAGAGGAGAGTTATTCTATTAAGGATTTTTGGCCTAATGAAAAACGTCTTTCTTTTCAGCTTAAAAGCCGCTCATCAAAGCAAAGTCTCCAGTCACGATTAGATAAGTCAAAGCAAAATTATCACTTTCACCCTCCTAGCCCCTACAGTATTTGTTCACATACCCCTGAAGACAAAATCGTAGAAGATTTTGGTTTATACCTTAGAAAAAAAAGCTCGCGATTTTATGCTGAAAAACATGCCAAAACCCTTCCTTTCTCCACGAGTCTTGAAGATGGTATTGATGTAAAAGAAACACTAAGGCACTGGTTTGAAAAAAAACTATACGTAAAAGTGCAATATAAAAAGCCTGCTTCAACAGGCTCTGTAGTGGTTATTTTTGATGAAGATGAAGAGGACAAGAAATATCCATGGAGAACCTCTTGGCTAGGAGAACATGAGCAAGAATCAGATATGGCATTCTACGCTACTCACCTTCAGGCAAAGGTTATTGGTCCAGGAATCAGCCGTTGTGAATATGGAGGATTTATCATGATTTATCCTCCTAGACGACTACACAACCCCTGGCAAGACCCTGATTATTGTGAATGTCAGAGCAAATCTGAGCTACTTCTATTAGCTGCAATCGACTATTCTATAGAACCACTCATCAGCTACTTAGCCCCCAGCCCTCCCAGAAAAGCAATCAAAAACTATGCTGCAAGATTTGGTAAGCAAATCAACTACATTCCTCTTAAGCAAATGTCCCCTGTTCTACTAAATAAAATACGTGTTTTCCACGTTTTGGATAGTCAGCATAGGCGTGGTGTAGCTGATGAATACATCTTTTAATTAAACTACCCTTGAGATACAATACGCCAAAAAGGATGATACCATGCAAAAAAAGCCTAAAATATTAATTACTAACGACGATGGAATTCTAGCTAAAGGCATTAAGACCTTATACGAAGCATTAAAAGACATAGCTGATGTTAGTATCGTGGCCCCTATTACAGATAAGTCCGGGAAGGCGCTAAGCTTGACATTAAGAAAGCCACTTCATGCAGAAAAATTCCCTTGGCAAGATTCATCTCAGGCCTGGAGTATTTCAGGTACGACAGCAGACTGTGTAAAAATGGCCTTAGCAAGCCTTCTAGACGAGCCTCCAACAATGGTTATTTCAGGAATTAACAAAGGTTCAAATGCAGGTCGAAATGTCCTTTATAGTGGTACTCTAGGGGGTGCTATAGAAGCATCTTTCCATAATATTCCTGGTATTGCATTTTCATGTGAAAGCTTTGAAGACCCCAACTACGAGCTTGCTAGCAAGTATATACCTAGCTTAGTAGAGCACTTCTTAGCAAACCCAATACCTACTAACTGCGTTCTAAATGTTACATTCCCTAAATGTGTAGAACACGAAGCTAACGGCATTCGTATTGCTAAACAAGGAAAAGGTTACTGGAAAGAAGACATTGATAAACGCACACACCCTCTAGGTAATGAATACTATTGGCTAAGCGGTAAAATAGCAGACTTTGACGAAGAAGAAGAAAGTGATATTGCCCTTCTAAAAGAAGGCTACGTAACTATCGTTCCTCTTCAAGTTAATGATTTAACTAACTACCCTATGTTTAGCAAACTGAGTAAAGAGTGTAACCAAGAATTCAA
>JAACFD010000145.1 GCA_009937555.1 Chlamydiales bacterium
TGATGCTGGAAAGCAAGTGATATTTGAGAAGCAGAGTAATCTGGATCTTAATTTCCTTAAAGGTGTTCAGCGTATTGTAATTCTAGCATGTGGTACCTCTTGGCATGCTGCATGCTATGCGTCATATTTAATGGAAGAGCGCTTAGAAATTCCTGTGGAGACTCATATTGCTTCTGAATTTAGGTATAGAAAGCTTTTGCTTCAAGAGAACACTTTAATTATAGCTATAAGCCAATCAGGAGAAACAGCAGATACTTTAGCAGCGATTAAAGCTTTAAAAGCTAAGGGTGCATTTGTCTTAAGTATCTGTAACGTGATGAGTTCTTCTATTTCTCGTCTTGCTGATGCTACACTATTTTTACGTGCAGGCCCTGAGATAGGAGTCTGCTCTACGAAGGCTTTTACAAGTCAGGTGGTAGTTTTATTTTTACTATCTATGGTTATGGAGCAGAGTAAAAAAGCAAATCAAGACACTACTGTGATGATTGAGGCTTTAAAAAGCCTGCCAGAACAAGTACAAGCAATACTTGATCAAAGCGATAGCATACACAGATTGGCAAAACGTTACTCAAAGTATAAACATTTTTTCTATCTAGGTAGACACTATATGTTTCCTTGCTCTTTAGAAGGAGCTTTAAAGCTTAAAGAAATTACGTATATTAATGCTAATGCATACCCTGCAGGAGAGATGAAGCATGGGCCTATTGCCCTAATCTCAGATGATTGCCCAACACTAGCTTTTTGCTGCAACAAACATACTTACACAAAAATGGTTAACAACATCAAAGAAATCAAAGCGAGGGGAGGAAGGGTCTTGGCTGTGGCACCTGAGGGAGATGATTACATGAAAGACCTGGTAGATGATATTATTTTTGTGCCTCAGACTATTGACGAGCTAATGATTGTGAATGCAAGTGTAGCAAGCCAGTTATTTGCCTATTATGTTGCACTAGAAAATGGTATGAATGTGGATATGCCACGTAATTTAGCTAAGTCAGTAACAGTAGAATGAGAACCTTTGCCAAGAGAGGTTTATTAAAAGGGTTTCCAATATTTCTTCTTTTTGATACGATGAATACTTCCAAAATGAGGGGAAAATTCATGGCGCATATGCATCCACACACACCTCCTTCTTTTTCTTTTTCAAGGTACTACAGCTATTATTGCTTAAGCTATCGCAGTTATTAGTATACCTAATTTTCTAGCTGTTTCTATTTTCATACATATATAAAAAATTTGATTACAAGGTTTAGAGTTTATGAGTAGTAAAAAAGGTACAATTTTATCTGGAGCTCTTATGGTTTCAGGAGTCTCAATTGGAGCAGGTATGCTAGCGATGCCTGTACAGATGGGGCAGGCAGGTTTTATACCTACTATAATGTTACACATAGTTTGCTGGGTTTTGATGACTCTTACAGGACTTTTATATGTAGAAGCTTGTCTTTGGTTCAAAAAAGAAGTAAATATTCTGACCCTTACCCACGAGACATTAGGTGGTTTTGCTAAAAGTTTTATTTGGCTAGTTTACCTGTTTTTATTTTTCTCATTAACAGTTGCTTATATAACAGGAGGAGGGGAGATTTTAGTCAATATATCCCAGGGGATGTTGAATCCTAAGCTAGGGAGTATTGTATTTGTCGTTCTCTTTCTTCCTATTATATTTAAAGGGGCTTTCTTAGTTGATCGTGTAAACCAGCTATTTATGGCAATTCTAATGCTAAGTTTCTTGTTTTTTATATTTGTTGGATTAGGTTCTATTAACATATCTCATCTTTCTCACAGCAACCACTACTCAAGTCTTCAAGGGCTCCCTGTAGTATTAACAGCATTTGGTTTCCAAGGCTTAGTTCCAACTCTTGTGGAGTACTTAGGTAGAGATAGAAAATCTTTAGTCTTATCTATTATTCTTGGTAGCCTAATGTCTTTTGCTATTTACCTTGTATGGATAACGTTGATTTTTGGTCTTGTTCCTTTAGAAGGAGAGAGCGGGTTACTTGCTTTAAATGCTCAGGGCAAAACAGCTGTTGCTTCGCTATTTCTTGTAACAAACAATCCTCTAGTTTTTTCATTTGGGCAAGCGTTTGCTTTATCAGCACTGGTAACTTCATTTCTGGGAGTAGCTTTGCCTTTAGTAGATTTTCTAGCAGATGGCTTTAAGGTTGAAAAGCAAAAAGGATTTAATAAACTTTGGTTATCTTGTTTAGTTTTGATCCCAACATTATTAATTTCTGTTGTTGATCCTAGCATTTTTATAAAGGCTTTGTCTGTAGCAGGGGCCTACGGAGGGACTATAATACTAGGGCTATTGCCTATCTCAATAGTCTGGGTTGGAAGAAGAAAGTTTCAAGATAAAACAGCTATTATTAGAAACAAGCTAGTTTTAGCTATAGCCTTTCTGTGTATAGTTTTTGTAATTGTTACAAAAATTCTAGGTTTAGGAGTTTAAAAACTTCTTTTTATAGTGGGCTTTCTTCCTTAAAGTGAGCCCACTTGAAGTCAAAGTTAGAAAGTTCAGACAGACAAACTTCTTCAAGCTGAGGATTTTTAAGAAAAACTAAAGTTGAGTGGAAAAAGGGTATAACAGGCATTTCATCTAAAAAGATTTCTTCAGCTTCTTTTAGCAGTAGCTTTCTCTTAGCAAGATCAGTAGTAGTCTGAGCTTCTTTTAGTAGGCTTGTATATCGTTCATTATGCCACTGTGTATCATTATTTCCGCCATATTCAGAGTTTAATTGGCTGTAAGGATCTAAGAAATAAATGGGGTCTGAAAACTCAGCTACCCAGCCTCTTCCTGCGATTTGAAAATCATGTTTAGACAGTTTCTGTAGCAGTATTTGCCATTCAAAGTTTTTAAGCTTTACCTCAATATCAAAAGCTTTCTTCCATTGCTCTTGTATTGCTTGTGTGATTTTTTGGTGGCGCTCTCCTGTACTGTAAGCTAAGGTGATATTAAGCTCTTCTTTGCTTACCCCAAGCTCTTGTAGGCCTTTGCTAAGGAATTCTCTAGCTGCAGCCACATCTCCATCTTGAAAAGTAGGTTTACTTTCAAGGCCATAGATAGGAGGTACAGGGGTTAATGCAGGTAGTTGGTTAGCTTGTGTAATATGCTCAATAATTTCTTTTCTATTAATCGCTGCAGCAAATGCCTTTCTAATATTAGCATTATTGAAAGGAAACTCTTTGGTATTGAATTTATACCAGTAAGTAGAGGCAAGAGGGTTAGATTTTAGGATATCACGATCTTTTAACTCTGCAATTGCATCAGTAGGAACTGTAGATATTGGAGAACCAGCCCAGTGCAATTCATCATTTTCAAAGAGGTTAAGCTCTGTGTGCTCATCTTCTACCAGTGAAATATGTATACGATCTAATTTTACAGAATTATTATCCCAGTATAGCTTATTTTTAGAGACAAAAATATGGTCTTTAGAAAACCACTCTTCTAATTGAAAAGGACCATTTGTGATAAGCTCTTCTAGAACAAAATGTTCACTTTCTATGCTAGGATGTACAGGAAAGAATGTAGGTAGGGCAAGAAGTTGCAGAAAGTAGGGGACAGGATTTTCTAAAGAAACTTCAAGATGCTTGTCGTCAATAGCCTTGACTCCTAGGCTTTCAAGAGGTTTTTTCCCTTTTTTAATGTCTTCAGCATTTTTAATGACATACATTAAGTTAGCTGATGAGGCAGGAAATAGGGGGTTTAGGGCCTTTTTCCACGAGCGTTCAAAGTCATGAGCTGTTACATCACTGCCATCTGACCATTTCGTAGAGCGTAATTCAAAAATATATTTTAATCCGTCCTCTGAGACCTCATAGCTTTTCGCTGTGGAAGCTGCTAGTTCGCCATTTGGCTTAAAGCGCATTAAGCCATCATAGAGCATTTTCATTAATGAAGAGGTAATGATATCAGAAGATTTTCTAGGGTCACTACTAACAGGTTCACTATGCGAATTTATTTTTAAAATTTGGAGCGTTGGTTCAGCCTGCTTTTTGTCTGAAGAGCAAGCAAATAATAAAGTACAGGCAACAAAAGATAAAAATAATATTTTAATGTATTTCATAGAGTAAAAACCCGGGTTAAATATGCTGCTATATTAACAGGGTTACTCATTTAAATTAAGCTATTTTCCTTCCATATCCCCTAGGTGAAAAAAAAGGGTTTAAATTTTTTATCTTTAGTTAGATAATCTTGCTTTCAAAGAAAATTTAACCAATGAGGTTTCTATGGGAATCTACGATAGAGATTATACCCATTTACAAGATGGGACTAGGGATGAAGCTAAAAGCTTTGCTTCTCAGGTTTATACATGGATGTGTTGCGGTCTTCTGGTAACAGCACTAGTTTCATATATTATATTTAGGACTGGTATTCACCAGACTATTTTGCCTTTTGCTTTTATTTCTGGTCTGGTTTGTTTTGGAATCGGAATGGCTATGCAAGCTTTTTTTGAACGCTCTTCCACAAGAACTTTAAGCCTATTAATGCTAGCGTATAGTGCGTGCCAAGGAATATTTTTTGGAGCAGTGCTTCCATTATTTAACGTTGAAGCTATCTGGAGTGCTTTTGCTGTAGGAGGATTAATGTTCTCTGGAGCTGTTGCTTATGGAATGTTAACCAAAAGTAGCTTAGTAAAACTAGGACAGATTATGAGCTTTGCTTTAATTGGTCTAATTGTTTTATCTGTGCTGATGTTTGTGATGTCTTTTTTCCTTAATGTAACCTGGATGCATATGATTATATGCTACATTGGACTAGGTATTTTTGTAGGTCTTACAGCATACGAAGCGCAACAGATTCAGATGCTAACACGTAAGCTTTCAGGGGAAAATAGCGAGCTTGTAGGAAAGTACGCTGTGATGACAGCTCTTCAAATGTATATTAATGTCATCATGATTTTCTGGTACTTATTACAGATTTTTGGTAGTCGAAGAGACTAATACCTAACCAAATAAAGCATCGACAAATGCTTCTTTATCGAAGGCTTGGATATCTTCCAGGCCTTCGCCTGTTCCTAAGAAGTAAATAGGTAGTTGCAGATCGTTTGAAATAGCTACCAAACTTCCTCCCTTAGCACTTCCATCCATCTTTGTTAATATTAGACCTGATAAATTAAGTGACTTGCCAAAGTTCTTAACTTGAGAAAGGCTATTTTGGCCTGTGTGAGCGTCAATAACAAGTAAGGTATGTATCTGATCTGCTGACACAAGTTTCTCTCCAACCCTCTTTATTTTAGATAGTTCTTGCATTAGGTCAGCTTTGTTATGCAACCTTCCTGCAGTATCTATAAACACAATATCAGCATTTCTTTTTTGAGCGGCTTCAATACTATCGTATGCTACTGAAGCAGGGTCTGCACCATGAGTAGATTTAACTAAGTCACAAGAAGACTGTGCAGCCCATTTCTCTAATTGGGCAGATGCAGCAGCTCTAAAAGTATCAGCAGCTCCCAGTAATACCTTATGCCCTGAGTGCTGGAGTTGATTAGATAGCTTGGCTATGCTAGTTGTTTTGCCACTACCATTCACTCCTACAACAAGAAAGACAGATGGTTTCTTCGTTGTCTCTAATATAGTCTCAAAGTTAGGTGAGACTAAGAGTTTTAGAATTTCACTTTTCATATGCTGGATTAACTCATCAGAGGAGAGGTCGCTTTTGCTTTTAAGGAGCTCTTTGCAGCTTTCTATTAGTTG
>JAACFD010000012.1 GCA_009937555.1 Chlamydiales bacterium
TACTAATCGGTCTTAGGGATGAATACAAAGAACGTGGTTGGATCAATTCGCAGTGCGAAGGTATTCCTTTTAACAATATTAGTGATATAAATGTAGTACTTACTTTTTGCCATCAAATAACAAGAGCGGTTTTCAATGGAGTAAGGTTAGAAGGTTTTTCTGATAGCTTAATGAGCAGAGTCTTAGATAGAGCTCACATAGATAAAGCTAAAAGATTAGCAAAAGATGCAAAAGCGAGTTCAGAAAAAACCTACCTACCTAACCTATCTATTAACAACCCAGGCGATTTAGCTAGGGTAGTGAGACAAGATTTTGAAGCTCTTGATGAGTTAACAGGATCTATTGAAGGTGGTAGTCCTACAGAAATTGGATTAAAGCTACTTCGTAACCTTAGAGGGCATGTTGATTTAGATTTTGCTCCTTTGAGAATGACAAATTTTGCTCACCTTCTTTATTCAAAAAAATATGTAAGCGCGTCAGGTGAAAATAAGCGTATAGATTTTTTCCGTTTTGGCTCACCCACCTTTACTAATCTTTCTGGAGAAATTTCTATTGAACCTATGTTAATAGGTCTTTTAGACTCTTACCGTGAGGATGGAAAAAAGCATGGTTATTTTAACTTTCAAAGCTCGAAAGAAAAGAGCCGTATGCAGGGCGATGAGTCAGGTAGAGTGCACGCAATTAAGGGGATTAGCGAAGAATATCCTGAAAACTTTCTTTTCTTCTCATTTCCAATGGACTCTAAAGCATGGAAATTAGAAGGCAGCGCGAAAAGTGCAAGAACAGTTGCTAGCTTAACAGCTATAATTAAAGAAGACTTTTTAAATAAAGGCCAGCCTGCTTGCTTTGACTATCCAGATCTTATTCCAGGAGCTTCTGAAGAGGAAAATAGGGCTGCGGCAGAGAGATTTTTTGATGAAACAGCAGCAGAAGTATGTCCTGTATTTGCTTGTAATGAAGGGCTTTTTCAAGATCGTGCAGACATAAAAAAAAGCTATCAGTTTTTTATTATGCTGGCACTTCATGGGAAGTTCTATAAGCACTTTGGCTTAGATTCAGCTAATGGAGCTTGTAAAGATGCTATTGATAGAGCTGGTTCATTTATTGTCCTCTGTATGTATCTAGAGATGTTACTGGATATGTTTAAAAAAGAGGATGGTATAAGAGGAGAAAGCGTTAAAAGAATTAATGAAAAGGTTCGTCTTTTAGCAAATCTTTTCCCTTTTATGGTGAAAGGGCAGGCTGTAGTTCCTTGTAGAAGAGACCACTTTTTATCAACAATGGATTATATCGACCAGAACCTAGGTCCTGTTATTAACTTTATGTTAAAGCTATTTCCTGATGCAAATTCTGGATTAGCAGCAGAGTCTAAGCAAGAAGCTGCAGATATTCCTGCTCTACCAGATCTAAGTGTTTTTGTATAAACTAGCTATATAAGCTATCATACAAATCAGGGCTATTTTTCTCTCCTAAAGAGCTATGCTTGTTAAGCTCTTTAGAATTATTTTCTGGAAATAAAGGCTTCTTGTGTCCAAGAAAAATAGCATGACTTGGCTTAAGGTTAAAACTGCATTTTTTGTATAAGCCTTCTAAAAATAGAAGTAATGAGTCGCTGCCTTCTAAAAACTTTTGTGCTTTATCAGCCAGTTTTGCTAGAGGCTTTAAAAAAAATGCCGCTTTTTTATGAGCAATGCTTTTTAAAAGCAGCCGATACACTAACTTAGACTTTTTAAGTTCCTGATCTTTAATATGCGATACAGCAGCAGCCTCACTTAGCTTTTGT
Source organism: Chlamydiales bacterium (assembly GCA_009937555.1). GTDB lineage: Bacteria > Chlamydiota > Chlamydiia > Chlamydiales > JAACFD01 > JAACFD01. The sequence goes on from JAACFD010000012.1 coordinate 1,784, forward strand.
GCACATTTAAAAAAGCAACGAAGCTTTACGAATAAATAATGAAAGCTTAGTTTTTTCTCAATTAAACTAAATTCTGTAGCAAAGAGTCCTGAGAATATTTGTAGGGTGCCGTCAGAGTTTAGGTCTAGAGGGGTAGATATTAACACATGTCCTTTAGGTTTTAGTAGCCTTTGCACTTCAGATAAGACTAGTCTCATATCTTGCTCATCAAAATAAGCAAGGGCATCTAAAAGCAAGATGATATCATATTTTTTTTCCTCTAAATTGGTGTGAGGTAAGGTATCTTGAAGACAGCGTATATTTTCTTTAGTTTTTAAATGATTTAGAGCGTTGGTCGAGATGTCGCATGCGTCAACTAAAGCGCCCTTTTTGGCTAGAAAAGTAGCTAGCTCTCCTGTACCACAAGCTAAATCTAAAACACTTTCACCTCTAATAGGTCTATGTTTCTCTAGTAGCTCCATGCTTCTTGAAAAGCGAATAGATCCTAAAGCCCCTTTTACAGGGTCAAAGTCTTTAGGGTATCGTAGCCATAAGCGATCAAACTGTGCTTTTAGCTTCTTTTTCTTAAGTTCTTCTGAGCTTTTATTTGTTTCAACATTCATATAGCAGTCTATTCTTGTAAGAAATCTATAATGTTATCTTGCTGAGGACCAGCATTAATATTGTTTACAATAAAAAGTCTATACCAAGTTTCTAATGCTAGAATGCTAAATAAACGGTTAAAGCTAAGTCTGGTAATAGGTAAGTTTAATACGTATTTTTTCAAGTAGTGTGGATGGATAAGTCCTGACTCTACCAGTACTCCAGACTTTAAGAACTGAGAGACTTTACCTACAAGCGGATGGTCAGCATAATTATCAAAAAGGTCTTTTTTGTGTACTCTAGGCCTTTGTATAAATTCATCAGAGAAGTTTCGCTTCTTTAGAAGGTTTTTTAAAGGAGAAGGTAGATGCGGTTGGTTAGATTTGAACTCACTTGGGAGTTTAGCTAAAAACTCAATTAACTGATGATCTAAAAAGGGGGCCTGCCATTTTAAGTTAAAGTATGTGGAGAAATTGTGGTACTGTAGTAAAAAACGGTCACAAAGCTGCGTTTTACTATCAAAGTAAGATACCGTATCAGCTGTTGATTGAAGGTTTTTAATGTTTGCGAAGTTCATCACAAATACATAAGGATTAAAGTGGGGGAAGGTTGATCGAGATAGTCTCTTGCGCTCTTGACTAGAAAATAGAGCGTTTTTAAACAAGGTGCTATCTTTCCATTCTCGCCGGTTTAAATACTGCAATAATCTAAAAGATAGTATGGGAGAGACTTTGCTTAGATATTTGAGAATACTATCTTTATAGTTGAATAAAGTTGAAGTAAGTAGCGAATGTTGTTTAAAAGAGGTTTCAGCTTCTTGGTAGCGTTGGTGCATGGCAAGAAGCTCCTGGGCACCCATACCTGAAAAAAAGCTACTGTGCTTTTGAGAAATTAAGCGGCAAAAGTTCCAGGAAAGGATAAGGTGGCTATCTCCAATAGGTTCATCTAGTGCCCAGATCATCTTAGTGAAGTTGGTAAAAAAGTCATTGGGACAAATAGTCAGTGACTGATGATCAATACATAATGATTTTGAAACCTCTTGCGAGGCTATAGAGTCGTTATCACAGAGATCTTTGATAGATATAGATGCAAGGCTAAGGTCACGATGTTGTTGAGAAAGTAAACTAGATATAGCAGCAGACCCTAGTCCTCCTCCTACTAGTGATATGGGGGATTCAATATTTTGAGAGCGTAGCTGAATTGAGCGATTTAGCTTTTCTTCAAATATTTCAAAAACATCTCCCTCTTGTATAGGAGAACTATAGCCATTTTCTAATAGAGAGCTTAAAGACCAATAGCTTTTTACATTAACTCCATAGCTAGCTTGAAACTTTAAGTAGTGGCCTGGAGGCAGTTTGTTAATGTGTTTAATAGGCGAATGGTCTTGAGGGAACATGCCTAGACACAAATATGCTGAAAATCCTGACTTAGAAATCTCTTGAGGAATCAGGCCTGTAGATAAAAGAGATTTAATTTGAGTAGAAAAAATAAAATAGCCTTGATACCAGGACCAATAAAGTGGGCACTTGCCCATACGGTCTCGGTAAACAAAAAGAGATTTCTCTTCAGTATCTATAATAACTAAGCTAAAGTCACCGTTCACCTGATGGATAAAGTCTTCTCCCTCTATCTCATATAAGAGTAGAAGAACCTCAGAGCTTGAGTAGCTTTTGCTAGGGTAACCTGCTTGTTGAAGCTTAAAGATGAGCTCTGACAGGTTATAAATATCTCCATGTATAGCACATAAGTTTTTATTTTTGCGGTGTTGAAATATGGCTCCATCTGAAGTGCCCACCTCATAGTTATCAACTTTTATCACCTCAGGAGGAGATAACGGAGAGTGAGATGCTATTTTAAGCATCTGGTGGACAAAGTCTCGACTGTGAAAAAGGTGTGGGTAGACAACACCTGAAAGAGCGGGCATAATCGTAGCCTTTTCTAGTTGCTATGCTTTTAAGCCAATGTAGCTTAACAAAGTAAAAAAACTCAAGGAAGTGTTAAGTTTTTTTTTACTTAATCTCTGTGTTAGATTTTATTTACCAATGGCTTGCGATAAGAAAAAAATCTTATAGTAAAGAATTTATCGGCTTTGGTATCTTACTTGGGTATTGTTTAGTCGTAAATGCGGCTTGTATTAAAATTATTTTAATGAGGACTTTCTATCATGAAGTATAGGGTTTTGTTTTCCTTTTTCCTGTTGTTAACACTGCTAACATCTTGTAAGCAGTATCAGTCATCTGAATTTACACGCTACCATGATGATGGACGCATTAAACCAAAAGTGGCTTTAGTTCCTGTTAGTTTTAATGAAGATTTCCCTTTTCCTTGGAACTTGTCTAGAGAGATTACTGAGAATATACGCCAAGAAGTGTTACAGCAAAATGCGATTTATCTACCAGCAGAAGCTAACTATGCTAGTTCATTAACACGTCGCTCAAGTGATCTTGTAGGGCCTTACTCTCCAGTATTAAAAGGGTTGCAAGCTGACCATGACTTTGTTGTATTTGTTGATTTATTAAACCATACAGAAGAAGCTTACAAAGGGCAGTCAGTTAAACCTGTTTATACCGTTTACGGGGAAGTTAACTCTGTTTTAAAAATAGCTTTGAGGCTAACAATTTATGACGTAAGAGGTTCTACACCAAAAAGCATCTTACAAGAGATTATTCATTCAAACCATATGATTTCTAAAGATGGAGCAGAGACAAACTACCACAAGGTTGTGTGGCAAACAGATGCTTACAAAACCTCACCTTTTGGTCTAGCTCACTCTCGACTAAGTAAGGAAATAGCTAAGAGAATTTCTCAATATATCTCTATTTCTCGCAGCTAAATTTTAGCAGCGAGTTAATAAAAAGCTTGAAATTTGTTTAGCCTTTTTGCACTTTGGTGTAAAAAGGCTATTTTTTTATGTCAAATCGAAGACAAATTCCTATATTTTTTACAGTTGTAGTTGTACTTTCTTTTCTCATGGCATTCTTCATTGAAGAAGTCTTTATCCGGGTTTTGGGGGTAGGAAAAGCAGATCTAGCACACCTTGCAAAGCTTATATATATCTGTGCACTATTTGCTTTTATTTTATTTTACTGTTTGTTTAAGGACTACTTGAGTTCTATATTATTCTGGAATCAAAAAGAGAGCTTTTCCTTTTACAAAGACCTAGCTTACGCAAGCAAACTATTTGTTATAGGCGTTGCCATTTTAGCTTGTGTGAATGCTATGGTTCAAGCTCTAGGAATTCAAATTGTCGAACAACATGCAGTGGTTGTTGTGAAGCAACAGTTGAGCATGGGCATAAAACAAAAGCTATTTACAGTATTTTTAGTGTGTTTTTTTGCGCCTGTTTACGAAGAGTTTATTTGTAGAGGTATCTTACAAAGCTCTTGGGTTAAGTCCTGGGGGCGTTTTTGGGGTATCTTGCTAGCTTCTATTGCATTTGCTTCAGCACACATCTCAACATTTGCCATTACCGAGCTTAGAGTTCTGCTAAATTTATTTATCTTCTCGCTATTTTTAGGCTGGGCATATGAAAAAAGAAAGTCTTTGCTTTGTTCGGTTATTTTACATATCATGTTAAATACAATGACATTGCTAGCATTGTTATTGTTTCAAAAAGACCCGTTACCTTGAAGCTTTAGCTTAAAGTAAGGTAGCTTTTATAAATCTTTTTATTAAATACAAGTGGGTAAATAGCTTAGTGGAAGGTAGTAAGTTGGCGAACATAGGTGTACATACTGATGCTGCAGGCTTATCGGATAAAGGCTTAGTTAGAGATAAAAATGAAGATGTATGGGAATCTTTAGCAGATGAGCACTTTTATATTCTAGCTGATGGCATGGGAGGTCATCAAGCAGGTGAAATTGCAGCTTATAAAACAGTAGACACCATTTGTGAAATGGTGAAAGCCTACAGTTTTAGTATTGATGTAGAAAAGCAAACGCAAGAGGAAGTTACCTCTTTATTAACAGAAGCAATCCAACAAGCTAATAGCCTGATTTATCAGATGGGTCAAAGTAACGATCGCTTTACAGGGATGGGAACAACGGTTTGCTGCTTATGTATCCGAACAGGCTTTATAATTTGTGCCCATGTAGGGGATAGCCGTATTTATCGCCTCAGAGATGGTGAACTCAATGCTTTGACTCTAGATCACTCGCTAGTTATGGATCTAATTGAATCAGGGCAAATGACTGCAGAAGAAGCAAAGAATTTTAAGCGTAAGAATGTGATCACCAGGGCAATTGGAATAGATTCAACTGTAAAGTCTACACTATCAGTAGATAATATCCGTTCAGGGGATATATATTTGCTTTGTTCAGACGGTTTAAGTGACTACGTTAGTGCAGAAGTTATTAAAGAAAATCTCGTAAAAGACGACAACCTTAATGAGGTTTGTCAACTTTTAATTGATGAAGCGAAAAACTCAGGGAGTAAGGATAATATTACTGTAGTAGCAGTAAGAGTTCAGGATTAGGAGGATAGGAATGGAAAGAATTTATTTAGATAATAATGCTACAACCTTTATTGACCCGCTTGTGCTGGAAGTTATGGTTAACAGTATGAATACACCTTTGGGGAATCCCTCCAGTATTCACTACTACGGACAAGAAGCTAAAGTGCATATGGTGAATGCTCGAGAGAAAGTGGCTAAATTCTTGAATGTCAAACCTTCCGAAATTATTTTCACTTCAGGAGCTACAGAAGCAATCAATACTGCAGTGAAAGGTTTTTGCATGGAGCAAAAAGAAAAAGGGCAGGTGATCTCTTCTTGTGTAGAGCATGCAGCAATGAATGATAGCTTAAAAGAGCTAGAGTTAAATGGCTGGGATGTTCTAAAGCTTCCAGTAGGCTCTTCAGGATCTATTAATCCTGAGGACTTAGATAAAAGTATCACAGATAAAACTAAGCTAATTGCTATTATGGCAGTTAATAATGAAACTGGAGCTAAAAATGATGTTGAAGCTATTGCAGAAATTGCTTTAAAGCACAATGTACCTCTATTCATTGATGCAGTAGCATGGCTGGGTAAAGAAAGAATTCATATACCCAAAGGGGTAAGCGCACTTTGTTTTAGTGGGCATAAAATGCATGCTCCTAAAGGTGTGGGGGTCTTATATGCTAAACCTCGCTACCGATTTCGTTCACTGTTAAGCGGTGGTGGCCAAGAGTATGGCCGCAGAGGGGGAACAGAGAATATTTTTGGCATTATTGCTATGTCTAAAGCAATTCAGCTTCTAGATGAAAATCAAGAAAGCTACACCGATCATATGCTTAAACTACGGGATTTATTTGAATCTCTACTTAAAGAGAAGCTTTCAGGTGTTCAAATTAATGGAGATGGAAATAGGGTGTGTAATACCTCTAATGTCTCTTTTGAAGGAGTTGAAGGAGAATCTTTATTGATGAATCTAGACTTGGCTGGCATAGCAGCGTCTCATGGATCTGCTTGTGCAGCTGGAGCATTAGAACCTTCTCACGTTTTGATAAATATGGGCATTGAAAGAGAAATGGCTCAGAGTGCTGTTCGTTTCGCATTCAGTAGATTTAATACGGAAGAAGAAGTGAAAAAAGCAGTTACTGTTATTGAAGAAGTGGTTTTAAAGTTAAGAGAGCTAGTGAAGTTAAAGTAGAGTTCTTACTGAAATAGTTTTAGCTCCTGCTAGGGAGCTTTCTTCTGCTTGAATTTGGAACTGATCTATTCTTATAGATTCGCCCTTTTCAGGTACATGTCCTAATTCTTGTACTAAAAGTTGTGAAAGAGTTTCTACTCCCTTACTTGGCAGGTGGCAGTTGTACTTTGAGTTAAAGTCTTTTATTTTCATATTAGCTGGGAATGTCTTTTCAATTACAAGCTGCTTTTGAGCAGAAGTCTTTCTGAGAACATAAGGTGTTTTACCAAATACTTCTTTCAAAATTTGCTTGAGTGTCAGCGCTCCAATTAAGTTACCTTTTTCATCCAAGACAAGAGCTACATTCTGATTATTAAATCGAAACTGTTTTAAGATCTGTAAAATAGAAGTGTCACTATTTACAAACCATGGAGGCTTGGCAAAGTCACGAGCTTTTCTATCTTCAGCAGCCTTAATAAGGTCTCTAGGGAATGCTATACTTACTACATTATTTCGAGATTTATGAAAGATAGGTAGAAAAGGGTGGTAGCGTTCTCTTAATATTTTTCGAATTTGTCTAACAGTAACTTGAGAAGGGACCATGCGTAGATGATGGATCGAGTGCATAAAGTCTTCAGCTTTTTTCTCTTTTAGAGTGAATATATTCGAGGCGATTGTATCAAATTCACTCTGAGTTTGACTAGATACGCTAAAGTCATTTTGTAGGCTTACTAGGTTCTGCAATTCATCTCTTTCAATAAAGTAGGACGTTTCGCCATCACCTTTTTGAAATAATTTATTTAATATATGAGAGAGGTAACTGATTAAAATGATAAAAGGCATCATCACTTTAGAAGAAGCATATAGTAGTGGAATACCCCACATAGAAGCATACTCAGCATACCTTCTAGCTGCAAACATGGGGGCGAGTTCTGCAAAAACTAAGACTAAAATAACTTGTGTGAAGGGGGCAAAGTCAGGGTCTAAGTTGAGGGCTTGATAGATCTCTCTAGAACACTCTGAGCCTATCTGTAGAGTAATATTAACTCCTAAGAGTGTAGTGCCAAAAAGGTGAGAGGGGTTTTTAAGTAGGTTGTTGATCCAAATGGCACGTTTATTTTTTTTGCTGACGTAATACTGTAGCCTTACTTTGTTTAGAGAAACAATAGCCATTTCTTGCATAGAGAAAAAGCCTTGAAGCACAAAACAAAGGAGAGTGGCTATCACCCAAAAACTTAAACTAACTTCCATGTTCATCTTCCTCTTTATTTTTGTTAGAAGGAAGTTTTTTTATAAACAGGCGTTTAATTTTTTGGGGTTCAGCAGAAAGAATGTGGAAAAAAAAGTTCTCTTGCTCAAATTTTTCCCCAGTCTTAGGGATATGACCTAGCTTTTCTGTGAGCCATCCGCCTACGGTAATCATATTATTTTCAGAGTGTAGGGGGTATTTAAAAATTTTCTCAAAGTCAGCAAGCTCTAACTTTCCTGAAGAAATAATGGAATCTAAGCTATTTTGGGTATAAAGGGGTTTGCTATTATCTCTTCTATCTTTAATTTCACCAATTACCGCTTCAACAAGGTCTTCCTTGGTAATGATACCGCTTATTGCTCCATACTCATCTACGATAATAGCTAAGGTTTGAGCTTGTCTCTCCATTTGTTGTAGTAGGATGGCAGCGGGTGTTGTCTCGGGAGCAAAGAATGCTTTTCTTAAAAATGTTTTAAGCTGCTCAGGGTCTTTGATAAAGTTTTGATGCAAAAAGTACTGGCCAGCTGAGATAATGCCTAAAATATTATCTAGATCACCCTCGCATACAGGAATGCGGGAGCATTCTTGGTTTACAAACAGATAGTCAAGTTTACTAAGAGGGTCTTGGATATCATAGTAAATGATATCTTCTCTAGGGTTCATTAGTTCTTTAGTAGAGCTATTTTTTAGTTTTAAGTAGCCAGAGATTAGTTCTGATTCTTCCTTTAGAATAATCCCATCTTCTTCTGAAGTATTTAAGACATGCTGCAGCTCTTCTTTTGAGATATCTTCCTCCTTTTTGAAAAAGAAGAAAAGAATGCGAGATATAGGGGTTGTGATATAAATAACAAAATTTCTTGCTGGGGCAATAAGGCGTTGCAAAAACAGAAGTATAGGGGCCACTTTCTTTGATAAGGATTTATTATTTACCAGGGCTAAAGACTTTGGAATAATTTCGCCAAACAAAAGGGTTAAAATTAAAGGCAAACCTACTTTCCAAGCCCAACTTGAAAGATGTCCAAAAATAGAAGAAGTAACGTTTTGTACTAAGATGTTTGTTAAGATGTTAAACATCAATATAGTAACTAAAAGCTCTCTTGGACGTGAAAGTAAGTGGTAGATAGTTCTGTCTCTAAAATTAGGAGCATGCTTATAGCCTTGCACCTTACTCAAAGGCAGTGAAAATAAAGCCGTTTCAGAAGCTGAAAAAAAGGAGGAGATTAAAATTAAAAAAGCTAAAAATATATAAAACGCTTCAGACATTTCTTATCTTATTTAAAGTAAATTTTCTTTTCTTCCTTGCCCTTTAGGCCAAGTTCTTTTTTTAACACTCTTTCGTTCCATAAATAATCATTGTGGCTATTAGTTTGTTCTTGTAAATACTTTTGTCGTTTTTGCTCTTCTGCTATTTCTTTTTCAATATTTTTTAAATCAGCATCTAAGGCAAGAGCGTTTTGATGCTGTTGATAAGAAAGGTACTGGTGTAGACAAAAGCACGAAAACAAGAAAAGAACAAGCCACCAAGAGTGTATAAAGATCTTTTCCAGTAGGTGTATGAATCTAGGTGTGTAGGAGCTTTTTAAACGCCGTTTAGTGCTCATTTTACATACAAGGTATGGTAATCCCTGTTTGCCCCATATACTTTCCTTTACGGTCTTTATATGAAGTCTCACACACTTCTGAAGATTCTAAAAATAATACCTGCGCAAGGCCTTCATTTGCATAGACAATACAAGGAAGTGGAGTGGTATTAGAAATTTCTAAAGTGACATGGCCCTCCCACTCGGGCTCAAAAGGAGTAACATTAACGATAATCCCACAGCGAGCATAGGTTGATTTACCAAGACAGATAGTTAGGACATTTCTTGGAATTTTAAAGTATTCCACACTTCTTGCTAGGGCAAAAGAGTTAGGAGGGACAACGCAACGGTCTGTTTTTATATCAACAAATGAGTCGGGTCTAAAGTTTTTAGGGTCTACAATTGAGTTGTTGATATTTGTAAAGATTTTAAACTCATCAGCTACCCTTAGATCATACCCATAACTTGATAAGCCATAACTAATTATACGATCACTCGATTCGTCTACCTGTCGAACTTGACCATCAACAAAAGGAGAAATCATCTTATTTTCTTTAGCTTGTTTACGTATCCATTTATCTGATTTTAACGTCATGCTAAGGCACCTCGGTTAGGACTTAAGAAGTATTTTGAGAATAGTGAAAGCGTCATTTTAGCTAATAAAATACAATTAGTAAAATGAAAAGATTAGGCTTTTGAATTAAAGTTAGATAGTCTTTTGAACGGGCTTATAAATACGGCTAGCTTTGAAGCGAGGATGGGGATTATCTTGGTTATTTGAGTAAATAGAATGGTTATGCGCATATTGTAGACGGTTATTGATTTCATGATTCTTTTCAATCACTTGGCTAATCATTTGTTTGCCCTCTGAGGAGCGGACTACATTTTGCAGAATATCCTGACATCTAGGAGTTAAAAGGAATTCTACAAAATTAGCATCTAGCTTTATACGCCTTTTAGAAGTACTTGTAGTAATAGCAACATGGTGAGTAACATCGCTTAATACATAGCTAGGGTTTTTACCTTCTTCTATTCGTGCCAGTATTTTATCTTGGGCTTGCCCAAGAGCTAGTAGTAGTTCTCTCTCTTCTACCCATTTAAACATTTCATGCTGAATACCGTGAGAGATGGTCCATTGTTTACCATATTTTTGCATTAGATCTTGAAGCTTTTGCTGAAAGTCTGAAGAAGATTGAAAGTCAATAGGGGCTACATATAGGAATGATTCTTTACAGGGATGTTTTACAAGGCTGATATCCTGTAGTTTAGGTAAGATGTAGTCCTTGTCTCCAAACATAAATAGCGTATTTTCAGTGAAGCATTTAGCAGCAGTTTCAGTTAGGCTAGTATTCTTTGTTGTTGGTTGTGCAAAGGTAGACCAATTACCTATTCCTTTACTCAAAAGGAAAATAGCTTGGTCTCCACTTCTATCTATAGTGTAGGGAAGGATGCCCGCAGCTTCATCATTACCTAGCTTTGAGCTGCAGTGGTCGCCAAAAAGAGTAGGAGCCTCAAAAACTAAAACTGCAACGGCAATGGTAACAATAGGAATAATGAAGTTTTTAAAATTATTCATAGGACATCCCCATCTTAAGCGCATTAAGATGTTCTTTTAAGAAGTTAATTGGGGTTATTAATTGGGCACAAGAGTTTGCTGGCGCTCTAAGAAAATAAAGCGAAAAGTCGAGGCTAAACACCTCAAATAAATATTTTAAACAGCCGTAAAACATAAGCTACGCACTAGCTATTTTAAACTAAGTTGAGATTTTAATCCTTATTTCCCAATTAGACAAGAACTTTTGTGTGAATTTAATCTAAGTGGTTAAATTTAAGTTATTATTTGATATCTCAGAGAGAAGGATGAACAGTACTTTAACTTTTTCAGCTAAGCTATCGATAAAGCAAAATTCTTCTTCAGTATGAATTTTGCCGCCTCTGACACCAAGGGTATCTATATTAGCAAGGCCTACTTCAGCAAGAGTATTCCCATCACAAACACCACCACTTTCTTGCCAACTAATAGGTAAGTTAAGAGCCTGGTAAACTTCTTCTATACCTTCTATTAGTCTTTGGCTATCTTTAGATATTGTCTTAGGTAAGCGCTTAGTTTCCTCAAGAAGAGTTATGCTAACCCCATCTTCTTTCTCAACAAGTTCTTTAATGGCTTCAAAGTGTTTTATGTTTAGGGCAAGCTGTTTGCTATCAAAGCTACGAATATTTACTTTACACTGAGCAAGTTCAGGGACAGTGTTATTATTCTCACCTCCCAAAATCGTCCCAAAATTTACAGTGCTTTCAGGATCAGTATACCTTGTTTGGAATAAGTGGATTAATTTAGCAAGAGAAGCAATTGCGCTTTTGCCTTCATGAAAATAGCGACCTGCATGAGCAGATTTTCCTTTACACAGAATGCTCAAATTTAAAGAGCCTTTACGGTGCGAAACTAAAGCGTTATTTTCTAAGCAGGGTTCGAATACAAGGCCTAGTTGATGTTTTAGTGCAACGCTTTGAATAAGAGACTTAGAAGCTGGAGAGCCAATTTCTTCATCGGGGTTGAACAGAACCTCCCAACCTAACGAACTAGCGCGTTTGGAAGATTCAAAGTGTTTAAGGGCAAATAAGATAATAACAATGCCACCTTTGATATCAGCTACTCCAGGACCTCTAATGCGTCCTTTATCTAACATGCTTACCTCTTGAAAGGGGCTTTCTTTTGAAAAAACGGTATCTAAGTGAGCGCTTAATAAAACCGACTGTTTTAGCTCAGCTCTTTTGGATAGGCTTAGAGCATTTGCGACGCTTTTTTGTTCTACTTGGTGCTGTTTATTCAAAAACTTAAAGGAGGGCAGGGAATGTCTTTGCATGTTATCTGCATTTAGCTGTGAGAAGTCTTGTTCTAAAAGAGCGATGAAATCAGTGATCCCTTTAGTATTGTAGCTTCCTGTATTTATAGAGCTATACTTTATCAAAGTTTGTAGCATCGCATCTTTATCGTTATCAATTTCTGCAAAGCTTTGCTTGTAGTTGTCTATGTTTATCATAACATTTCCTGGGCTATCTCTGAGACTTGTTTATATATTTAACAGCAGTATTTAACATCAATTTATTTATTGAAAAAATAAATAAGAAAAGAATGCTTATTTATAGGCGTTTTGTTTTTACAAAAAAGCAATTTTATGATTTATTATTTGTATATTTTTCAAAGCTATTTGTTAGCTTTAGATCTTTTTAAAAAGTGGTTGCACAATGAAACAAGCGGTTATAGAAAATTTAAAAACCATATCATCTGAAAATAAGGCATGCTACATTGTGATCACTTGTGATCAGCCTCAACAAAACGGGCACTTAAATGTTGAAATGGATTATGAAGGTGATGAAACTTTAGCCTCTTATCTTCTTGAAAGTGCGCAAAATTATCTAGAGCAAAATCGCCAAGTATCTTCTTAACTTTCTATAAGTAAAATAGTAAAGCTTCCTTCTTTTTTTCTGTGACTTAGAGACTCATGCTTTAGGTCCTTTTTTTATGTTTATTTAATCTCAAAAAAACTATAGATAGTGACAGATAACTTTCTATTAAGGGTTTAAATTTTAGATGAGCGTAAAGGGGAGCGTTATGCAGCGTGCTAATGTGAGTTTTATAAAGAGCGTTAAGGGGAAAATCTTAGTCTGGGTCACACTAATACTAGTTGTTTTTTTAAGTATATTGATGCTAGTTGCTTATTCAAATATGGAGGATAAGCAAAAAAGTATAGCCTCTCACTTAATTGTCTCAACAGTTCAATCTGCTGCTGATGACTTTAGCCGTTTTAACTCCCATGGAGTTGATTTAGCTAAGATGCTAGCTGTCACGCAGAAGACTTCTCTTTATCCTAATAGAGAAGCAAGCTTAGAGCATATCAAAGAAAGCCTTCAGGCAAACCCTGAAATTTTAGGTAGCTTTCTTATTTATGAACCTAAAAGTGACCAAGCTATTCAGCAACAAAGGTTAAAAGAGCTTCAAAGCGCTGATGGTGCTGATGCAGCAAGCATGCAGGATGTCCAATTTAAACAGTTTGCTCCCAACTGGAGTCGTGGTGATAAGCGAGCTACAGAGTTAGAACTAGCAGAACTTAAAATCGGGGATAAACCAGCCTATCAAGCTGTTTTAGACAAGGTTATGTCAGGTAATAAAGACTTATTTGCAATTGCCGAACCTTACGTAAGAGGGAAGCACACAATTGTAGAAACAGCATACCCTATCATAAAAGATGGCGAGTTTATGGGAATAGCTGGAGTTGATCAAAGCTTAGACTCTTTAAAGAACCATTTAAGCAAGTTAAAACCTTTTGAAACAACAGACTACTTCATAATTAGTCGGTCAGGAGTGATTATTGCTAATACTCTTAATGATGCATTAGATGGAAGAAAGCAAAATGACACCTCATATAGTGATGTTCTAAGCCATTTTATACATGAGAAAAGGCAATCTAAAACAGCTGAGCGCTTTGCAGATCAGCTCGAGAAAAAAGAATATTTCTATAGTGCCGCTCCTGTAGAAGTTGGAGGCTGGTTAGTTGTAGCAAGGGTTCAAGTAGACGAAGTACTAGCTCCTGTTCAGGCTGCTTTATGGCGTTGGGTTATACTTACTGTTGGTGGCTTAGCTGCTTTTATAGCCTTTTTATTTTTCCTTTCTAGAAACATTACTTCTGCTATTGGGAAGGCTCAAGATATTACTCTAGAGGTTTCTTCAGGTAATTTGTCAGTAGCTATCAACAATGATAGAGAGGATGAAGTGGGCTCTTTAATGGACTCACTAAAAGAGATGAACGAAAAACTTTTTAACTTGGTTAATAATGTTAAGCGTTCAACTGAAGAAATCACAAAGACTGCAGACAATATTGAAAATTACACTCAGGAAGAGAAAGATAAAACGAGCGAGTTTTTAGAACTAACCAATGAAGTAGTTAAAACCGTTAAGAGTATCTCTCAAACTTCAATGGGTCTAGTAAAGACCATGAAAGAAATTAATGAAGCTGCTCAGCAAACTACAGGTCTTGCTGATTCAGGGCGTAGTGGACTTTCTAATATGGAAGAGGCTATGCATCATTTGCAAGATTCTACTAAGACTATTGCTTCAAAATTCGCAGTACTAAATGACAAAGCGAATAATATTAATAGTGTGGTCACCACCATTAATAAAGTGGCCGACCAGACAAACCTTTTATCATTAAACGCAGCTATTGAAGCTGAGAAAGCAGGGGAGCAAGGGCTTGGTTTTGCTGTGGTTGCCACTGAAATTAGACGTCTAGCAGACCAAACTGCTATTGCTACTTTAGACATTGAGCAGATGGTAAAAGAGGTTCAAGAAGCTGTTTCCTCAGGCGTTATTGGAATGGAAAATTTCTCTAAAGAAGTGGATAGAAGTATTGAAGATGTAGCTTCTTTAGGAAAGCAGCTCTCTCAAATTATTGAACAGGTGAAGGCGTTAATTAAGCGTTTTGAATCTGTCAGTGGTGGTGTTGATGAGCAATTAACAGGCGCGCAAGAAGTGAGCCAGTTTATCAGTAAGCTAAGTTCTTCTGTTGAAGAAACCTCTAACTCTTTAAAGACTTTTCACCTATCAACAAAGAGTTTGAAAAACTATACTCAAGTACTTCAGGATGAGGTCGCATACTTTAAAACTAATGATTAACTTATACTCTATAAGAGGTTTTCATGTTTCGTGATTTCACCATTAAAACTCGAATGATTTTTTTGTTAATCATTAGTTCTGTCTTACTAGTTGGTATTGGTTATTTGGGCTTAAGGAATATGAAGTCTAGCAATCAAAACTTAGTTTCAGTTTATAACCAACAAATTGTACCCATTAGAAGATTAAAGATTATTGCTGATAAGTATGCTATCGATATTGCAGGAGCTATCAATAGAGGGGCAAATGGTTTGACAACCTTTGCTGAGGCTCTAGAACAGTTAAATAAAGCCACCTTAGTTGTAGAGCGTCAGTGGGACTTGTATACAACCTCTCAAGGTGATGATATTAGCGATGAAGAGAGAGAAATTATCCGAGAGCTACAAGAATTAATGGAAGCAGCTAATGGCTCTCTTGAGAATGCAAGGCACTTTTTGCGTGCTGGTGATATGATTGGCTTAACCTTGTATGCTATGGATGAAGTAGGTAATTTAGTCACTCCAATCTCATCTAAAGTTTCACATTTAATTGATGTGAAATTAGATCGAACAAAAGCTCTTTATGAAATGTCAATGAGTAGTTATCAATATCAGAAAAATATCGCTCTTTTCGTGATTGTTTTTGGTATCGCACTTTCTATTAGTGTCTGCTCGACTCTTATTAGAACCATTAATAAATCACTGCTTCAGGTAACAGAAAAGCTTGATGAGTTAGCAACAGGAGATGCTGATTTAACTAAGCGAATCCCTATTGTCTCTAAAGATGAAGTTGGTAAGTTAGCTGAAAACTTTAACTTGGTTTTAGATAAGTTAAATAAGTTAGTTAAAGGCATACAAAGTTCGGGTAGTGATTTAAGTTTTTCAGCTGAGAAAATGGCAATCAGTTCTCAAAGCTTAAATAAAACAGTAAAAGGTTTTGGAGACTTTACGTTTGAGGTAGTTCATACAACAAAGCAAATTTCTACAACCTCTGGAGAGCTTTTAGAAACGATGAATGATGTAGCTAAAGTAGCTACTAACACAGCTCAGTTAGCTCTTTCAGGTCAAGCAAGTCTATCTGAAATGAAAGAGAACATGTCTAAAATGGAAGAGTCTTCTAACTCAATAGCCGTAAAGCTTGGGGTGATAAGTGATAAAGCAGCTTCTATTACGCATGTTCTATTTGCAATTTTTAAAGTTGCAGAAAGGATCAACCTTCTTTCTTTTAATGCTTCTATTGAAGCTGAAAAAGCAGGAGAATATGGCAAGGGATTCTCTGTAGTGGCTAGAGAGATTAGGCGTCTTGCAGATCAAACTCGCTCAGCCACTACTGATATAGGCAAAATTGTAGAAGACATGAAAGGTGCGGTTAACGAGGGAGTAAAGGAAGTAGGAAATTTCTCAGAAGAAGTCACAGATTATATTGAACATCTTAGAATGACGACTAAGCAGTTGGTACAGATTATTAGCGAAGTGCAGAATTTAAGGCCTCAGTTTGAGCGTGTCTATCAAGGGATGCAGAATCAAGCGGAGGGAGCTGTTCAAATTGAAAACTCTATAGTGGAGTTAAGTGATGGAGCTAAAGTAGCAGCTAAAGCTGTAACAGAAACAGAGCAAAATATTTTCAAAGTGAAACAATCAGCTTCAGACTTGCAAGAAGAAGTTGAGAGATATAAGGTCAGGTAAGTCTATGCTTATGCTTTTGTTTAGTGTGGGAGAAGATAGATACTCTTTAGACTGCTCTCAGGTAGTAGAAATTATACCTATGGTTGAAGTGAAGAAAATGGTGCGCGCTCCAGATTATATATCTGGTATATTTAATTATAGGGGGCGCTCTGTTCCTGTGGTGGATTTATGCACATTAATGATTTCAAGGCCCACAAGTGGGCGATTAAGTAGCCGGGTTGTGCTAGTAGAGTGTAAAAGCAACCCTGAAATGAAAAGTAAGATTATTGGCATTTTAGCTGAAAAAATGACAGAAACTGTGAAAGTTGAAAATAGAGAGCTAGTAACACCAGGAGTTAATATAGAAAGGCTTCCTTTTTTAGATAAGCTATTTAAGATAGGAAGTGAAATGGTCCAAAGCATTGATTTAGAAAAATTGATGGATAGTATGGACTTGAAGAATATTGTTTTTGCAGAAGGCCAGTAATGACTGAGGATAGTAAACCTAAAGAGCAAACAGAGATAGAAGAAGAGGGTAGCTTCCACTATTCTGAAGATCGCGATGAAATTCTATCGGAAGATTTGATGATAGGGCGTACTCTTCTAGAGCGTTCACCTCCTAAAGGTTATATTCAAGAATGGTCCAAAGTTATCTCTAAAGCTAAAGAGAAAAAAGGTTTAGAGAGCTATAAGTCTGTACTGATTTTTAGAATTGAGACTGAGTGGCTAGCTATCCCTATTGCTCTAATAAGAGAGGTAACGGAACATCAACCTGTTCATGTGGTACCCCATAAAACTGATAATACATTCAGAGGAATAGTTAATATCAGAGGGGAGTTGCAACTTTGTTTTTCTCTAAGACACTTAGTGGGTTTAAAGGTTAGGGAATTGACAGAGCAGGAAAAAATAGCAAAAGAGAAAAGTTCTGAGAGGACTTACAAGAGAATGATTGTGCTAAAGCAGGGCTTAGCTACCTGGGTTTTTAGTGTGGATGAGATTTATGGTATTCATCACTACTATAGTGGAGATAGTCAGAATGCACCTGTAACTGTAGAGAAGGATACTAATACATTTACTAAAGAGATGATTTACTGGAAGGGTAAGCATGTAGGTTCTTTAGATGCTGAATTAATGTTATATGCCCTTAAAAGGAAGTTTCAATGACCGATGACGCCATGTTTGAGCTCTTTCGAGCAGACTTGGAAGAGCAACTAGAAGTATTAAGTTCTGGGCTTTTATCCCTAGAGGAAGATCCTGAAAACGCGGATTTGTATGAAGCGTTGATGCGGGCTGCTCACTCTATTAAAGGCGCATCTAAGGTTATTCGTTTGGACATGGTAACCGATCTAGCTCATGTAGTTGAAGATTGTTTTGTACTAGCACAAAAGGGTAGCCTTGCTCTTACTAGTGATCACATTGATGTATTCCTAGAAGCCTTAGATATTTTTGAAACGCTAAAAGAAGAAAAGCCAGACACTCTAGATTCTTGGAAAGTTAAGCATGAAAAAGAAATTACACCGCTCCATAAGCGTGTCAAAAATATTGCGCTTGGTGAGGATGCTCCTCTTGTAGCCTCTAGTGCTTCTTCTAAGCCTTCAGAATCTAAAGTTGAAGAAAAAGTAACTCCAGCTCCAGTATCAACTCCAGCAGTAGGGACTGATGATGAGTTTGAAATACCTTTAGCTGCGCCTCTCCCAGATGATGAAGATCCTGCAGAGAACCTAGGTGAGCTAGGTATGCTTGATCTTTTTCAAGCGGATCTAGACGAGCAGGTAAAAGCCCTTTCAGAAGGCTTACTTAACTTAGAAGAAG